>DASTBI010000151.1 GCA_035712145.1 Candidatus Eisenbacteria bacterium
CTACACCTCGAATGAGACGGCCTTCTAGCCAAAACCTACGCCCTGAGGCCTGCCCGCCTGGCGACCAGCAGCTTGCTCACCGCCGGATCCTGACCCAGACCCATCGACAGCAACGCGCGATCCATCGCGTAGAGCAATGCCGGCGCGCGATTGAGAAACCGGAAGGCGCCCAGCTCGCGATTGAGCAGCACGTGCGTGGGCCGGATCGCGCGCACCTGAAAACCCGCCGGCTCGAGCAGCGACCGATAGCGCGACAGCGGGCGCATGCGATTGTGCTCCGCCGCGCGCGCCGGAGCGTCGTCCGGTGGAAACGTGTCGGTCAGCAGCAGCAGTCCACCGTCACCCACCGCACCCGCCAGCGTGCGCACCGCATGCTCGAAGCGCGCGTCGTCGGTGATGTGGTAGAGCACGTCGAAGGCGTTGACCAGATCGAAGCCGCCTTCGATCGGTGTCTCGCCCACGTCGGCGAGCAGGAAACGCGCTTCCGGGTGACGCTGCCGCAGCCGCTCGATCGAGGTCGGCGCGATATCGATCCCCGTTAGATTCGCGCCGCGCGACAGGTAGAACGCCGTGAAGAACCCCGTGCCGCAACCCACGTCGAGCACACGCTTGCCGCGCGGGTCGAATCCCTCGTCGCGCAGCGCCTGCTCGAGCACGGCGCGGCGCAGGTCGTAGCACGCGCGGTTGTACGCTTCGGAGAGACCCGGCTGCCCGGTCCCGCGCAGATCGAACTGCTCGGAGAGCCGGCGCTCCCAGAACTCCTGGGGCCGATACGTCACCGGCCTGCCCTCGCCAGCGCGTCGGAGCGGTAGAGCCGGTGGCGCGCGATGTAGGCGGCCACGGCATCCGGCACCAGGTAGCGGAGCGACTGGCCCGCACGCGCGCGCGCGCGAACCATCGTCGACGAGACGTCGAGACCCGGGTTCCCGAGCGAGACGAGGCCGCGCCGCTTGCCCCACCGTCGCCGCGCCTCTTCGCCGCACCCCGGACGCTCCGCCACGGCCAGCGTGGACAGCCGGAGGATGCTCTCGGGCTCTCGCCAGGTGTGGAACTCGTCCAGGCTGTCGGACCCGATCAGCAGGTACCAGCGATCCCGCGGGCGCTCCTCGCGGAGTCGCCGCAGCGTGTCCACCGTATAAGAAGGGGACCTCGCGCCGACCTCCACGCTCGAGACGCGAAACGCCGGGTTGCCCCGGGTGGCGAGCCGGGTCATGGCCAGACGATGGCGCGCGCTCGACATCCGCGCGCTGCGCTTGTGAGGCGGCTGGCCGACCGGCACGAACACCACCTCGTCGAGCTTCAGGCGCTCGCGCGCCCACTCGGCCAGCGCCAGATGGCCGACGTGCGGCGGGTCGAAGGTGCCGCCGAAGAGTCCCTGCCGGGCCATCGCCTCAGCTCTTCTTCTTCTTCTCGAGCCGCCTGCGCTCGTGCGCCGCGTCGTTGGACACCCCCGAGCGCGGGAACTCCGCCTCGATCTGCTTGTAGATCGCGATCGCCGGATCGGGGTTGGGGAAACGCGCTTCGTAACGCGCCAGACCCAGCATCGCGTGCGGTTTCATCGAGGTGTCACCGTACTCGTCGAGGACCCTCTGGAAGTAGACCTTCGCGGGATCCGGATACTTGAGCTTGAGATAGAGGTTCCCGGTGGCCACCAGCTTCTTGGCCAGGCGCGTCCGCGCTTCGAGAACCTTCCCTCGCCCCCCGCCGGCCAGCCAGTGATCCGGATAGTTGGCGAGATAGTTCTGCCATTGCTCCAGCGCCTTGAGCGTGTACTCCTGGTCGAAGTCGGGTTTGCGGGACTGTCCCCAGTACGCCTCGCCGAGCCGAAATGCCGCGGAGCCGGCCGAGTCACTCTCGGGGTAGTCCTTGAGCACTCGCTCGAACTCGACCGCGGCCAACGCCCATTCGCGCGTCTTCAGATAGCACTGGCCCAGGATGTAGATGCCGGCGTCCACGTCGGCTCCGCCGGCGCTCGCCGTGTAGGTCTTGAGCAGCTCGATCGCCTCGGCATACGAGCCGTCCTCGTAGAGCCGGCGAGCCGTGGACAGGCGATCGGCGTCGGAATGGATCTGGGGCAGCACGGACCCGCCGCATCCCGCAAGCCACAGGAGCAGGATCGGGGTCAGCCACGCGGTCCTTCGCATCCAGGACATGGGCGGAATCAGGGACGGTTCTGGAAGAACAGAGCGATGAGCCCCGCGACGATGGCGACGACGATCACCGGCTCGATGACCTTGTCAACGGTTCGCCCCGGAGGCTCCGCTTTCAGAGCGTCGTAGCGCGCGTCTTCCACCAGCGAGAGCTGGTTGCGCGAGAACGCGTCGACCAGGTTGTGCGCGGCGTCGCCCGACCAGAGCACGGTGCCCCGGTCGGCGGATCGGAGTGTGAGCCGCGCGTCGACCAGCGCCTGACGCTCGATCTTCACGCGTCCCGGCAGCCATCCGCGCAGACGCAGATAGGTGATGCGCGCCGAGCCGAGCTGATACTCGAGCACCGGATCGCCCGGGTTGGAGAGGGCGAACAGGCTGTCATCCGGGACCGGCGTGCGACGCACGCGGGTGACCACGCCCCGTTTTCCCAGCTCGCGCAACACCGAGTGCTCGGCCACGAAACCGAGCGGATGATCTCCCGCCGGCGCCAGCACGATCTGGTTTCCTTTCTCGAGCGGCGCGCCCTTCAGCCCGTTCTCGAACGCCGTGTTCGACACCATGGTCAGCATCTGGAGATTCGTCAGCGGCACCTTCGGTCCGCGCGCGCGTACGACCTCCTCGATCTCGGGCACCGCGACCGAGAGCGTGGTGTCGGGCTGAGGCTGAGGACCTCCCTGGTAGCGGTAGGTCTTGGCATGCGCGCCGGCCGGAAGGCCGGCCAGCATCACCAGCATCCATAGTCTGAGCACGACTCGAATCATGAAGGATGACCGACCACGTGGAGCAGAGGCGCCGCTTCGGCGCGGGCGAACAGATCGTATGCCGAGGCGCCCGTGACGCGGGCGTCGATCACCTCGCCGGGCACGAGGTCCTCGCCTTCGAGCATCACGCCACCGTCCACCTCGAACGCCTGGCCGGGCGTTCGCGCCGCCCAGGTGCCGGCGCTCGGGCGTCCGGCCCGGCCGTCCACCATCACCTTGGTCGACCGGCCCACGCGCTCGCGCAGCCGCTCGGCCGAGATCTTCTGCTGGAGCGCCAGCAGGCGCGCGCGACGGCTGCGTCGCCGCCCGATGTGGACCTGGCCGTCCATGCCGTGCGAAGGCGTCTCGGGCTCGCGCTCGTAGGTGAACACCACGACGTGGTCGAAACGCTCTTCCTCGACGTACGCGAGGAGCTCGTCGAACTCGGCGTCGGTCTCACCGGGGAAGCCGACGATGAAGTTGGTGCGGATCGCCACGCCCGGGATGCCATCCTTGATGCGGCGAATGAGCGCGCGCGTATCCTTCGCATTCATGCCCCGCGCCATGCGACGCAGCATGTCGGCGGCGATGTGCTGGAGCGGGATGTCGACGTAGGGCACGACGCGTCGCGCGCTCGCCCAGGTCTCGATCAGGCGGTCGCTCCACAGCCGCGGATACGTGTACTGCACGCGGATCCATGCCAGGCCTTCGACGGAGTCGAGGGCCTCGAGCAGGTCCGCCAGATCGGGCTTGCCCGGCAGATCGGACCCCCAACCGGTCGTGTCCTGCCCGATCAGATTGATCTCGCGCACCCCTTCGGCGACCAGCCGGCGCGCCTCCGCCACGATCTCCGGCAGCGGCCGGCTCTTCTGGTCCCCGCGCAGTCGCGGAATGATGCAGAACGTGCAGCGATGGTCGCAGCCTTCCGAGATCTTGAGATAGGCCAGATGGCGCGGTGTGGACAGCGCGCGGGGCGAATCGGGATCGAGCGCGCCGCCCGGATCGTCGGTGAGGGAAAACCGTTCCGGCGCTCCCTTGCGGCGCGGCGCCAGCACGTGACGCGCGGCGCGGACAACTTCCTTCCACTGACCCGTGCCGAGCACGGCGTCGACTTCAGGGAAATCGGTGAGCAGGTCTCCACCCGCGCGCTGGGCCAGGCATCCGGTGACGATCAGACCCTTGAGAGATCCCTCTCGCTTGAGCGTGGCGATGGACGCGATCGTATCCCGCGACTCGCGCACCGCGCTCTGCAGGAACGCACAGGTGTTCACCACCGCGACGTCGGCTTCGGCGGGATCGGCAACGGTGCGAAATCCATCCCGCACCATCAGGCCGAGCATGTTCTCCGAGTCAACTTGGTTCTTGGGGCAGCCAAGCGTGACGAACGCGAGGGTGGGCGAAGACTTCACTCGAATCCCCGCTCCTCGAGCCAGCGCTCGTCCACGAGCACGTCCCGCGCCTTGCTGCCCTGGAAGGGGCCCACGACGCCGAGACTCTCGAGCTGATCCATCAGCCGCCCCGCGCGGGAATAGCCGACCTTGAGCCGGCGCTGGAGCAGCGACGTGGAGCCTTGCTGGTGGGTGACGACCAGGCGCGCGGCTTCCTGGATCAGATCATCGGTGTCCTCGTCGCCCGGCGCATCGCCTTCCTCGTCGTTCTCCGGCAGCGTGGCGTCGGTGGCGAGCGGCGGCGTGAACGAGCCGGTGGCCCGCGCCTTCCAGAATTCCACCACCCGCGCGGCCTCGTCTTCGGAAACGAACGCGCCGTGCACGCGATAGGGTTCGGGCTTGCCGGCCGGCGTGAACAACATGTCGCCGTGGCCCAGCAGGTTCTCGGCGCCGTTCATGTCGAGCACGGTGCGCGAGTCGGTCTTGCTCGCGACCTGGAAGGCGATTCGCGAGGGGAAGTTCGCCTTGATGACGCCGGTGATCACGTCGACCGAAGGCCGTTGCGTGGCCAGCACCAGATGGATGCCCACGGCGCGCGCCATCTGCGCCAGGCGGGCGATCGGCTCCTCGATCTCGGCCGGCGCGGTGAGCATGAGATCGGCGAGCTCGTCGATGATCACCATCACGTAGGACAGGCGCTCCGGCGGCGCCGGCGACGTGCCGTCGGGCTGGGTCGGACCACTGGGCACCTGCCCCGCGGCGATTCTCTCGTTGTAGCCCTGGATGTTTCGCGCTCCGCAGGTCGCCATCAGCTTGTAGCGCTTCTCCATCTCGGAGACCGCCCAGCGCAGCGCGCGGCTCGCGCGCTTGGGCTCGGTGACCACCGGCATCACCAGGTGCGGGATGCCGTTGTACACCGACAACTCCAGCATCTTGGGGTCGATCATCACCATCTGCAGAGACTTGGGTCCGTGCTGGAAGAGAAGGCCGCTGATCAGCGCGTTGAGGCACACGCTCTTGCCCGACCCGGTGGCGCCGGCCACGAGCAGGTGGGGCATCTTGGTCAGGTCGGCGACGAACGGCTGGCCGACGACGTCCACCCCCATCGGCAGCTTGAGCGCAGCCTGGCTCTGCTCGTACTGGGGGGAGGACAGCACCTCCCGTAGATACACCGTACGCCGCCTGCGGTTCGGGATCTCGACGCCCACGGCCCCCTTGCCGGGAATGGGGGCCAGGATACGAATCCTCTGGGCCCGCAGGGCGAGCGCCAGGTCGTCCTCGCGGGACACGATCTGGTTGACCTTCACGCCGGCCGCGGGCTCGAACTCGAACGTGGTGACCACGGGTCCCGGGTGGATCTCGGTGACCCGGCCTACGATCCCGAAGTCGGCAAGCTTGGCGACCAACAGATTCGCTTCGGCGGTGAGGTCGGACGCGGTGATCAGATCCTCCTGCTGCGCGGGCATCGCCAGCAGGCTGAGCGCGGGCAGGGTGTCGTCGGTTCCGTTCTGGCTCTCCGCCGCGGGCGCCGCGACGCGCGCGGATTCGGGACGCGCGGGCTTTGGCTTCGGTGGCGACTTCTTCTCGAGCGGCAGCGCCATCTGCGACAGTCCCTCGGCCGCCGCCGCGACCGGGGCCGCCGTCACCGCGGTGATGCGTGGCTTGGGCGAGGGTTCCTTTTCGGGCGGCGCTGACTTCGCAGCTTTCACCTTGCGCGGCGCGCTCACCTTGGGCGCGCGCGCGCGCGCCTCGCGCCATTCCACGTAGCTCGCGGCGAGCGCGCGCAGCGGCTCGATCGTGATCGCGCTGGCGAGGCGACCGACCCACTGGAAGCCGAACTCGCTCGCGGCCAGCGCCGTCACGCCGAACACCGCACCCGCCACCACCCACGAGCCCACGCTGCCGAGCGCGGCGCGAAGCGCGAGCGACGCAGCGAGTCCCCACCCTCCGACCCATGCATCGCGCTGGAGTCCGGCGAGTCCCAGCAGCGCGCACACCTCGAACAGCACGAGCGCACCGAGCGCGGATCGCACCACGAGCGGCGAGCCCGGGTTCCCGCGCAGGCGATTCCACGCCCACGCGCCGGCCATCAACGGAACGCCGAAGGCCGCCATGAGTCCGACCCCCCACACCAGCACGGTCGCCAGCAGTGCCCCCACCGGCCCGCAGGCGTTCGCCGCGCTCCACGGCGAGGAGTAGGGCAACGGGGCCTCATAAGTGATCAGGCTCACCAGGCTCAACGCGGCGAATGCCGCCAGCAGGAGCCCGAGGATTCTTCGCTGTTGTTTGGAGGAACTGGAGGACACGAGGCCGGCCGCAACTCCCTGAGTGAGGTGGCGCCGCGGTCTTGCGGACCCGCAGGCGGCGCCTGACGGTGCGGGAACCCGGAAAGGCGCCTACCCGCCTCCCTGGCGGGTTTCGGCCGGGTATTCTGCCCCAGGGGTGTGGGCGGGAGCAACGTCGGGCCTCGGGGCTCCAGAACCCCATGAAATGCTTGACCTCCGAGAGTCTCCGGAGGAGTGTCGAGTTCGCCGAGTCGAGGCCACCGTATCCCTGGAGACCCACCGGGTGGCTCGAAGTGCCCACCGAGGCTCGGCGCCGTTCGGAAGACCGGGTGATGAAGACCGGGCTCCATGGAGGCCGGTGACGGTCCTGGACGAGGCCACGGCCGCACGCCGGCGATGAGCTGTCGCGGCGGATGAATCCGCCCCAGCGGGCTCCCGGACCGGGAGAGCCGAAGGAACGAGGTGGGCCATGCTCCTTCGAGCGCTCGCGTGTGCATGTGTTCTCGTCCCGGCCGCGGCGTTTGCACAAGCGCCGTCCAATCAACCCTCCGCGACCGGACAGATCGTCGGACGCGTCCTCCAGAGTGACGGAACGCCGTTCCCCGGCGTCGAGGTCATGGTGCTCGGCACCCGAGTCGGCGCAATCACCGATGCCGATGGACGCTTTCGACTGACCGGCGTCGCGGTCGGGCCTCACCAGGTGCGGGCCCGCTCGTTCGGGTTCACGCCGCAGGTCACCCGCGTGTCCATCAATGCCGGTGCGACCGCGACCGTCCATTTCCAAATGGAAGCGGATGCTGCGCCGGTCCGCGAGCTTCCCGAGGTCGAAGTGCTCGGCAAGCGTCGCGACCTGGGCAGCGTCAACACCAAGCACCAGAAGACGGGCGATGAGCTGAGGGACATGCCGGGGATCGACAGCTACATGCAGGCCATGGAGCACGCCCCAGGCGTGGTGGTCGATGCCAGCGGGCTGCACGTTCGCGGAAGTCGCAGCGACGAGGTCAAGGTCCGCGTCAACGACATCGAGATGACCAACGCGCTCTCGGGAGAGAATGTCGGGCTCGCCAACCTGGCGGTGAGCGAGGTGACTCTCCACGCCGGAAACATGGAGGCCGAGTTCGGGGGCGCGCTTTCGGGAATCATCGCGGTCAATACGCGCGAGGGCACGGAGCGGTTCTCCGGGGAGCTGCGCTGGGATACCGACCGCTACGGCGATCCCACCAAGACCTTCAACCATTTCGATCGCGTCACGTTCGCCCTGGGTGGACCCACCATGGTGCGCGACCTGACCTACTTCATGACCTACGAGGGCTCGTTCCAGAACCTCTACCCTCACGCGCGGGTCACCACGCCGCAGCAGACACTGTGGGACTTCATCTCACTCGGGAACCGCCAGTCCAACCAGATCCATACGAATTTCAAGCTCGCCTACCGCCTCAACGCGCGTCACAAAGTCACTCTCGAGGCGATTCGCAACCGCTCGAGCTACACACCCTACGAGCACATGTGGAGCCGCAGCGGTTTCGTTCAGGTGACGAGCGACACGGTCCACGTCACCGGCCAGCCCGATCAGTACCGGACCCGATACGGCCAGTGGTCGGCCACTCCGCTGGACAGCACGTACAAGGCGATCAACATGCCCGACCACGTTCCCACCGAGAACGATCGCTTTGCGAGCCTCACCGCAGTGTGGACGAATCAGCTCTCGAACACCGCGGCGTGGACTACGCGGATCTCGTCGATCGCCTTCGACCACCTCACGTCGGTCGGCCGAAAGCAGCCGTGGGACTACTGGGTGTCGACTCCCGAGTACTGGGACGGCAACACCGAGAACGACCTCTTCTTCGCCACGCATGGCGACTACCCGGTCTATTCCGAGCGCCAGGCGGCGACCTGGGTCGTGAAGAGCGACTTCTCGAGCAGCGGCATCAAAGGGCACACGCTCAAGACCGGATTCGAGGCGCGGTACAACCGGGTCCGCAACCTCGGCATCCAGATCCCCAACGGCGACAACAACGGCCTTCCCGGTGCGGTCCGCTCGGACTTCCTCAACGAGAATCCCGAGGGCGCCTGGTACGCGCAGGATCGCTGGGAGTTCGAAGGCATGATTCTGAACGCCGGGCTGCGCTTCGATTTCTTCACGCCCGGAGCGCAGATCGCCGATCGTGACCTCCCGAGCGGCAGACGCTACAAGCAGCAGCTCAGTCCGCGGCTGGGGATCGCCTATCCGATCTCGGACAAGGACGCGCTCAGCTTCAATTACGGCTGGACCTATCAGACACCGGCGCGCAACTACGTCTTCGAGAACCGCGGGCTTTCGGCCACGGTCGCCACGCGCGGGAATCCCGACCTCGAGCCCGAGACCAACGTCGCGTATCAGGCCGCGGTCCAGCACCTGTTCACCCGCGACGTCTCGGGGCAGTTCGCGGTGTTCTTCCGCGACATCTACGGGCTGATCACGGTGCGGGACGATCGTGACCAGTTCGGCAACCAGATCACACGCTACGTCAATCGCGACTACGCCAGCGCGCGCGGTTTCGAGGCCAGCATCACCAAGAGCTTCAGCCACAAGTTCTCGGCCGAGATCAACTACACCTACCAGATCGCCAGCGGGGTCGCCTCGGATCCTCGCCAGGCGCAGCAGTTCTACACCGGGGGCCGGCTCTATCTGCCGATCTCCGAGCTGCCGCTGGCGTGGGACCAGCGCAACACGCTCTCACTGCAAGGAACGGTGCGCGATCCCGGACGCTGGGGCCTGCGGTTCCTGTGGAGCTACGGCTCGGGCCGGCCGTTTACGCCCACTTTCCGCAACGATCGCCGCGCGGACCCGGTGCTCACGAACTCGCGCCGGCTGCCCGCGAGCGCCACACTGAACGTCGACGCCGACCGTTACTTCAAGGTGTGGAACCGACCGGTCACGGTGTTCATCGACGCCCGTAACGTGCTCGACGCGCGAAACGTCGCCACCCTGAGCCAGGGCGTCTTCCCCAATCCTTTCGTGAATCAGTCCGGCGACGAGTACCTGATCTACTACACCGAGACCGGGCGGGCTGGAGGCGCTTACCTCAAGGACGTGGACGGCGACCACGTGCTCGATTGGGTGCCGGTGCGCGATCCGCGGGTGTTCATGGAAGGCCGCAACGTGCGCGTGGGGCTGAGTCTGACGTTCGGCTCTTAGCTCCCCGCGGCGGCTCCGGTGACGCTGGGCTCGGCGGCCTCGGGCGAGGCGGGAGCATCGACGATGCCCTCTTCGAGCCAGTCGTAGCGGCCTTCGAGCAGCCCCTTCGCCACCCGGTAGGCCTCGGGGTCGGCGTTGGCCCGGATTCCCTCGAACAGGGCTTCGACTTTTGCCCGCGAGAGCCGGCAGAAGAGGTCGGCCAGCTCGAGCGGCGTGCGGTTCTGGGAATCGGCACGCACGTCACGCTGTGCGCGGGAGCAGACGGCGGCCATCGCGAACAGCTCGGCGCCGATGTCGACGCAGCGGAAGAGCAGCCCCTGGCGCTTCTCGAGCGCCGGTCCCTGGGTGACCATGAGATGGAACTGCTGGCGAGCGAGCCGCCGGGACGTCCGGTCCACGTAGCGCACGTGACGCGCCAGCCGTCCGAAGCTCCCGTAGCGAGGCCAGCGTCCCCAACCGAGCCACCGGCTCGGATACCACCACGCATAGAAGAATCCGGCGCGCACCATGCCCGCGAGCCTCTTGCCGAGCGGCACGCCGGGCATCACCACGTCGCCGGCGACGTCGAGATGCTGGTCGAGCGCTTCACGGGCGATGAACAGTCGCATGACCTGGTTCGTGCCTTCGAAGATGCGATTGATGCGCAGGTCGCGGTGCAGCTGCTCGAGCGGGATCGGCGCTTCGCCGCGCGACGCCAGCGAGCGCGCCGTCTCGTAGCCGCGTCCACCGCGCACTTGGATCGCCTGATCCGAGATCTCCCACGCCACGTCGCTGTTCCACAGCTTGGCGATCGCGGCCTCGAGGCGGATGTCCGACTTGCCCGCATCGCCGAGCAGCGAGCACAGATCGGCGATCGCCTCCATCGCGTAGGTGCGCGCCGCCATCTCGGCCAGCATGGTCGCGACGGCCTCGTGCTTGCCGACGGCCTTGCCCCACTGGACGCGCTCGTTGGCGAAGCGACGGGACACCTGCACGCACCACTTGCCGGCGGCGACGCAGGTGGCGGGCAGCGTGAGCCGCCCGGTATTGAGCGTGATGAGCGCGAGCTTCAAGCCCTTGCCCTCGCCCCACAGCAGGTTCTCTTTCGGCACCCTCACGTTGGTGAAGCGGAGCAGCGCGTTCTCGATGCCGCGGATTCCCATGAACTCGAGGCGCTGCACCACCTCGAAGCCCGGCGAGTTGGTCTCGACGATGAACGCGCTGATCGGACCCGGCTTGCCGCTCTTCCCCGGGGTGCGCGCCATCACCACCATCAGCTCGGCCACGGTGCCGTTCGTGCACCACAGCTTCTCGCCGTTCAGGATGTAGGCGGCGCCGTCCGAGGTCGGCGTGGCGGTGGTGCTCATGCGCGCCGGATCCGAGCCGACGTCGACCTCGGTGAGCGCGAAGGCCGAGATCGCGCCCTTCGCGAGCCGCGGCAGCAGACGCTTCTTCTGCTCCTCGGTGCCGAACATCTTGAGCGGTGTGGGCACGCCGATCGACTGATGCGCCGAGAGCAACGCCACCATCGAGCCGCACTTGGTCGACACCATGCCCATGGCGCGGCCGTAGGTGTACTGCGAGAGTCCGAGACCGCCGTACTCGCGCGGGATCTTGATGCCGAACGCTCCCATCTCGCGCAGCTGCTGCACCCAGGCGTCCGGGATCCTGCCGGTGCGCTCCACCTCCTCCCCGTCCACGACGTCTTCGAGGAAGCGCTCGAGCTTCTCGAGGAACGGACGCGCGCGCTCTTCCTCGCCGGCTGCGGGCTCGGGGTACGGATGGATCAGGCTCAGGTCGAGATGGCCGAGGAACAGCTCGCGCACGAAGGAAGGCGCTTCCCACACGGTCTCCCGGGAGGCTTCCGCGACCGCGCGGGCTTCGAGCTCGCTGACTTGAGTGGTGGCCTTTGTGGGATCGGTCATGGCTTCCTTGGGTTATCGACCGCGGGCCTGGAGTTCCGTAGCCGGATTGAGCCTAAGCCTGTGCGCGGTATCCCTCAAGCGCGCCTCGCCCTGGGGGCGTTGCCTCATTCGCCGACGGCCGTCCGCAGCAGGGCATTGAACAGGAACTTGAACGTGCCGACCATCTGGGCGCGATGCTGCACACGGGGGCCGAACAGCACCACGCGGCCCTTGCCGAGTCGAGCCTCCACGATGGCGCCGCGGCCGGTCATGCTCTCGGTGCCGTCGGCCCACCCACTCGCCACGACCTGGTCGGCATACCTCGGATAGCGGGCGACCACGGCCCGGCCCACATTGGCGCCGGGGATGGAGGTGTTGAACACAGGGCCACCCGTGACATAGGCGACGCTGGATTCGGACATGCCCCACCCCAGTGGGTGTGAAGGATCGACCTCGAGATTCACGAGAGTCCCGGGCAGCGAGAACTCGGAGGCCTTGAGCTTGGCGACGGCGTTTCGCACCGGCAGACCGAGCTCCTCGAGCGCCAGCTCGCACGAGCCGGTCATGCACACCAGAGTCCCTCCCTGCTCGACGAACGCCTTGAGACTGGCCACGCCGTCCTTGCCGATCCCTCCCGCATAAGGTGAAGGGAGCGGCTCGAAGTACGCGCCGTCATCACTCTTGGGCTTGCCGTCCACGATCACGTTCTTGTCGATGTCCGGCAGGAGGATCACGTCGAACCGCGAGCGCAGGTTCTTCTTCTTCATGTCGGCATTGGGGATGTTCGAGTACTTGAACTCGTACTGATCGAGGATGAAGCGCGTCCACCCCTCGTCCATCGAGGCCGCCCACGGCTTGTAGAGGCCGATGCGCGGGGCCCGGAGCCGGCGCTGGCCGACCTGCGCGCCTGCAGGAATGGCTTCGAGTGGAACTCGAAGTGTCTCGGGTAAGGCCATCAACAGCTTGGTGGCCGTCGCCGGCACGATGAAATCGCCGAGGCCGACGCCGGCGGGCTGCGCATCGGCCGCGGAGGTGCGCGCCTGGGTCACGCGCGAGACCGCGACGCCGCGCGCCATCAGCCGGTTGACGACCCGGTAGCTGGCGTTGGCCGATGCCGGGAGCACGTGATCGAAGGAGGGATCGACGGACGGTGAACGCCCCCGGTCTCCGGGTGGCGACTGGGCCACGTCGAACGGCTCATCCACGCGGGCCCAGTCCACGCCCATCATGAGCGGCAGGGTCCATGCGGTGACGTCGTACGGCTTGAAGATCTCCTTCGTGTCTGGCCCCTGGCGCACTTCCGGGTAGCGCTGCCGCTCCATCATCTCCACCAGGAACGCGCGGTAGGGCTGTGCGGCGGGGAACACCGTGCTGCCCGCCGCGAACTGCCGGCCACCGGCGGTGAAGCTCTCCGCGGCGACGAACGACTGAAGTCCGTTCTCCCGCAGGATGGCGATCATCTGCCGCGCCGCGGAAGGATCGCGCTGCTCGGCCGGCACCACGTACGCGAACGGCGCCTCGCTGGTCCCGGTCTGGATCGACTGGCGCCCGGTCTCGTGGAAGTTCCGCAGGATCTCCTCGCGGTAGCTCGAGCAGGTCTCGAGCAGCGCGTCGGCCGCGATCAGCTCGTAGTCGACGATGTCGCGCAGCCGCCAGCGCCCGCCCGGCCAGGGATTGGGAAAGTTGGATTGCTGGCGGTAGTCGGGAAGTCCCTTGCGGCCACCCGAAAGCTCGCCCGCGTCGACCTCGACCGGCGTGGCGATGCGGCACGAAGCCACCTCGGTCAGCAGGCCCACGACGTTCTTGAGGCACGCGGTGTTCTTGGTGCCGCCCGGCCAGTAGGCATCGTAGCTCCACGAGCTGATCACGCCGCTCTTCCCGCCATCCTCGAGGCGGAAGCTCATGTTGGTCCCGAACAGGTCGTTCAATCGCCACTGCATCGGTGATACCACCGGAGCGACCGGATCCGCGTTCGGCGGCACGAACATGCGCGGGCCGAGAGTGCCCATCTGGTGCATGTCGAGGAAGACCTGAGGGAACCACTCGTGGTGGAGCACGCGGTTCACCATGCGGGTCTCGGCCAGGTTGAGCATGAACCAGTCACGGTTGTTGTCGTGTCCCGCGTAATGGTGATAGAGCCACGGCAGCCGCCCTCCCTCCCACTCGGTGCCGAGGAACTTCCGGTAGTAGTCGACGATCATGTCGGTGCCGTCGGGATTGATCGACGGCATGAGCAGCAGGATCACGTCGTCCAGCCAGCCCGTGACCCTGGGGTCCTGACTCGCGCACAAGCGGTGCGCCCACTCCATCGAGAACTGGCTGGCGCCGATCTCGCTCGAATGGATGCTGCACGTGACCAGCACGATCACCTTGCCCGAGGCGGCCAGCGCGCGCGCCTGCTCGGGGGTGAGACCGGCGGGGTTGGCGAGCTTCGCCGCGTCGCTCCGCGCCGCGGCGGCGTTCTGGACGTTGGCCTCGCTCGAGATCACCGCCATCACCATGTCGCGGCCGAGCGTGGTCTTGCCGAGCTTGACCAGCATGAGGCGCGGCGACTCGCGATCGAGGATCTCGAAGTAGCGGACGATCCGACCGTGGTCGGCGAGCTTGCGATCCTCGCCGACGCGATGCTTCAGGAAGGCTTCGGGGGTGGTGAGGGCGTTCGCGAGAGAAGGAGCGAGCAGCAGAGAGAGGGCGAACCAGAGGGCAGGGCGCATGTGTCCTCCTAATGGCCGCGGGAAATGTCGCTCGTTCCGAGCCGTCCCGCAACCGGAGTGCCTCACCCCACGAACGATCGAGTAGAGTGCCGCCGTGATCGCGCTCCTCACGGTGGTGGCGGCCGCGGCGACACTCTGGGCGCACCGGCGGGCGCGGACGCTCGACGACCGCGCGCTCGTGCGCTGGCTCCTGCTGCTCGCGATCGCGGTGGTGAGCGAGGTGCTCCTCCTCCACCTGGCCTCCGCGGCACGCGGGCTGCGTTCAGCGCTCGTGCCGGTCGCCGCGATCACCGGCCTCGTCACGTGGCTCGCGATCTCCGTGCTGATCGCGGTCGAGATGCGACGGCGAGATCTGATCCCGCGGCTCCTGTTTCTCGGATCTGCCGCGCTGGCCCTGGCGGGCGGACGCTGGCTGCTGGCGGCGTGGCTCGCCTCGTTCGGAACCGTCGCTTACCGCTGGCGCTCGCGTCTCGAGACCGTGCGCCTGTTCCAGTTCGGGGTCGCGGCGATCGCCCTCGCGGCCATCGCCTCGGCCATCCCCCCGCCGGGTCGACTGGGAACCCTGGCCGAGTGGGAACGACCCTTCATGCAGCTGGCGCGGTTCGCGGCGACGGTGGCCGGCCTCCACGCCACCTACGGCGCGATCGTGCTGTTCGGCGCGTTCGTGCGCGACCCGAGCCTCGGCATCCGCCGGGTCGGATGGCGGCTGGCGCTGTCACACCTGCTGGTGGCGCTGGTGCCGCTCCTGCTGGTGGCGGGCATGTGGATCTCGACCACGGTGCTCGGCGTCAGCCAGGACCGCGCGCAGGTCGCGGCACGGGCGCTCGGGCACGAGTCGGAGCGCATGAGCCTCACGCTCGAGGCCGCGCTCTCCGACCCCGAGCGCGATCGAGCGCAGCTCGAGGCGATCGCCGAGCTCCACCGGGTCGATTGGCCGCGACTTCGGCTATGGCATCGCGCGGCCGGCGCGCTCGACCGCGTGGCGGGGGATTCGCTGCTCGACGAGGCGGCGCTCATGACGTGGCCCGATTCGCTCGGCCGCGTCCCGGGACGGGGACTGGTGAGGTTCGGCGACTCGCTGTTCCTGGGCGCCGCGGCGCGCTCGGGATCGCGTGCCGCCGTGGCCCTGATCCCGGTCGTCCCAATCCTCGACTCGCTCGGACGCCTGGTGAACGCGCGCGTCGACATGGTCGCTCGCCGGGGCCTCGACGAGGATCCTGACATCGACCTCACCCCTTCGCAGGGACGCGGTGAAGACTCGCCCGAGCGTGGCACGCGGTCCGGGCTGCGTCGCAACACGCGCCTCGCGGTGGGCGCCGACACCTTCGACACGCGCCCCCGCTCGGTGATGACGCTCCTCACCCAGGGCTACGTCATGATCGGCGGCATCGCCTACGACCAGGACCGATGGGTGCGCTCGTCCTTTCTGATGTCGGCTGACAATCCGCCGTCCCGGCTTCTGGCCGGCATCTTCCAGCTCTCGCGCGAAAACCCGTTCAGCTATCTGCCGATCGTGCTGCTCACCTTTGTCGCCGTCCTGTTCCTGGTGATCGCGGTGTGGGACATCGTCATGGTGACCAACATGGGGCGCAGCATCACCGGCGCGGTCGAGGAGCTGCGGGTCGCGGCCGAGAAGCTGCGCAACGGCGATCTCGGGCACCGCATCGACGTGAGAGGCAAGGACGACCTGTGGGAAGTCGCAGGCGCCTTCAACCTCGCCGCCGAAGGACTGGCGCGCGCACGCGAGATCGAGAAGGAACAGGACCGGATCGAGAACGAGCTGCAGGTCGCGCGGCGCATCCAGGCCCGCCTTCTCCCCGCCGCTGCGCCGGACGTTCCCGGGATGGAGATCGCGGGACTCTATGAGCCCGCGCGCGAGGTCGGCGGAGACTACTTCGACCACATGGCACTGGGCGACGGGCGCGTGCTGCTGGTGATTGCCGACGTCTCGGGCAAGAGCGTGCCCGCCGCGCTCATCATGTCGGCATTCCGCACCGGACTGGTGAGCCAGGACCTGGCTCGCATCGAGCCCGACGCGCTCGCCGAGCGCCTCAATCGGCTGCTGCACGGAAGCCTCGATCCCGGCAAGTTCGTGACTGCGTTCCTCGGCTTCCTCGAGGGCCTGAGCGGAAAGCTCACCTACGTGAACGCGGGCCACAATCCGCCGGTGCTGATGCGGCGCGACGGATCGCACGAGCTGCTCGAGCAGGGCGGCACGATCCTCGGGATCCTCGAGGACTCTCGTTACGAGCGGGGCGAAGTCACGCTCGAGCCCGGCGACCTGGTCGCTCTCTATACCGACGGCGTGACGGAAGGCGCCAACGAGTCGGGCCAGCAGTGGGGCGATGAACGCCTGGTCGAAGCGCTCGCCCGTTCGGACCGGCGTCCGTGCGCCGAGATCGCACGCGCCATCGCCTCCGCCGTGCGCGACTTCGAGGGCGAGCAGGGCGCCACCGACGACATCACCCTGGTCCTCGCCAGAAGGACGACCTAGAGGACGTCAGGGTTCACTCGACCCAGCGCGCGATCACATCCGGAGAGTGCGGGTCCACGGCCCCGAAGGCACCGCCGGCAATCAGCTCGTCACGGAAGACCGCGAACTCGTAGACCGAGCCATCGAGTCCGGGCAGCTCGGTCCAGGCACCGTCGCGCCAGCGGGCGACCTGACCCGGGAAGCGTCCGCCGGCGATCAGGTCTCCTTGGTATTGGCCGAGTGAGAACACGACGTTCTGGCCCTCGATCGGCAGTCCTTCGCCCACGGGCTCCCACATGAAGCCATTCCAGCGACCGACGCCTTTGAGAACCTCGTTGCCTGAGTGCATGAAAAAGCCGGCCGCGTAAAGGGCGCCATCCACGACCGCCAACGCCATGACCGCGTTGTCGAATCCGTCGCCCATCGCGTGCCATTGGGTGCCATCCCAGCGCGCGATCCTGAGCGCAACCATGCTGCCGGCAGCCGTGAACTGGCCCGCGGCGATGAGTGAGCCATCGTGAACGACCAGAGCATGGACGTTGCCATTCAGTCCTGGTCCGAGCGTCTTCCAATGGGCGCCGTCCCAGCGAGCGATGCGCTCGGCCGCAGATCCTCCGGCGTTTCGGAAGCCGCCGGCGACCACCAGCTCGCCCCCGCGCTCGGCCGTCGACAGCACGACGCCATCCACTCCTGCTCCCAGAGGCTCCCATGCGGCGCCGTTCCGCAGGGCGATTCGGGCGGCCTGAGTGGGTCCGATCGCCGTGAAATTGCCGCCCGCGACCAGTTGCCCCCCGTAAGAGCCCAGCGCTTCCACCACGCCGTTGGGCTGAGGGTCTATCGGAGTCCACGTGACGCCGTTCCAGGCGACGAGGCTCAAATAGGTTCGTCCATTGACTCCATAGAATTCGCCCCCCGCGAGCAGGCGGTCGCCGTCGTTGGCGAGCGTCCACACATAGCTCCGGCTCCTGGTGAGGCCGAGATCTACCCAGGTGTGGGACGGAGGAAGAGGTCCGGTAGGAAGGGGATCGACCTTCGTCCCGCCGCAGGCGGGGAGAAACGCGGCGACGATGACGACGAAGCCTACCGCCGAGGGTTTCATGGGGACCTCCTTCCCCGGTCGGGCTGCGATGACGGTACGCTCGCCGTGACGCGAATTCCAAGGTTTTGTGCGTCTTTCCTTTGCCGCTTGCCCGGCTCTGGGTGCTTCGTTATGTTCCTCCGTCGCTCCGCGATCGGCTTCGTGCTGAGACGCGGAGTCTCACCGCCCGGCCGGGCCCTCAAGTGCTCTTCTGGCAAGGCTTGCCCGTCGGTCGGTACACCGAGACAACCCCTCCGAGACCCAATCGAAGGAGCTCCTCGATGAGTCGACCGCTGATCCCGGGCGCTGCCCTCAAGGCCCGCCTCCTCCCCACCCTTCTCGGCCTGCTCGCGAGCGTGGCCCTGCTCGCGCTCACCAGCGCCGGCGCGTTCGCCAGCGAGCTGGACCTGAAGCTCCCCACGCTCGATCCCGGCCAGCGGACGCTGCTGTTCTACGGTCTCGGAGTCTGCGTCGTCGGCATGCTCTTCGGCATGTGGATGTTCAACCAGGTCAAGGCCATGCCCGCGCATCAGTCGATGCTCGACGTGTCCACGATCATCTACGAGACGTGCAAGACGTACCTGCTCCAACAGGGTCGCCTGCTCATCGTGCTCGAGGCCTTCATCGCGGCGTGCATCGTCTACTACTTCGGCGTGCTGCAGCATCTCGACTTCGGGCGCGTGGCCACGATCATCCTGTTCTCGATCGTCGGCATCCTCGGCAGCTACGGCGTGGCCTGGTTCGGGATCCGCATGAACACGCTGGCCAACAGCCGGACGGCGTTCGCCTCGCTGCGCGGCAAACCGCTCCAGGTCTACGAGATTCCGCTCCAGGCGGGGATGAGCATCGGCGTGCTGCTGATCTGCGTCGAGCTCATCATGATGCTCGCCATTCTCCTCTTCGTCTCGCCCGAGAACGCCGGCGCCTGCTTCCTGGGCTTCGCGATCGGCGAGTCGCTCGGCGCCTCGGCCCTGCGTATCGCGGGCGGCATCTTCACCAAGATCGCCGACATCGGCTCCGACCTCATGAAGGTCGTGTTCAAGATCAAGGAGGACGATCCCCGCAATCCCGGCGTGATCGCCGACTGCACCGGCGACAACGCCGGCGACTCGGTGGGCCCCACGGCGGACGGCTTCGAGACCTACGGCGTGACCGGCGTGGCGCTGATCTCCTTCATCGCGCTCGCGGTCATCCCTGACCACAAGGCCGCGTTCCTGGTGTGGATCTTCGTGATGCGCATCCTGATGATCCTCACCTCGATGGGCGCGTATCTGGTGAACGCGTCGGTGGCGCGCGCGCAGAACAGCGGCAAGGACAAGATCAACTTCGAGCAGCCGCTCACCAACCTGGTCTGGATCACCTCCATCCTCTCCATCGTCGTGACCTACGCCGCGTCGAAGTGGCTGCTGCCCGATGCCACGTTCGGCAACGGGTTGTGGTGGAAGCTGTCCACCATCATCTCGTGCGGCACGCTGGCGGCGGCCCTGATCCCCGAGCTGACCAAGGTCTTCACCAGCTCGCACTCGCGACACACGGCCGAGGTGGTCGCGGCCTCGAGGGAAGGCGGCGCATCGCTGACCATCCTGTCGGGCATGGTGGCGGGGAACTTCTCGGTGTTCTGGAAGGCCCTCACCCTGGCGGTCCTGCTGCTGATCTCGTACCTGATGTCGCAGCAAGGGCTGGCGTCCTACATGGACTTCCCCGCGGTGTTCGCCTTCGGCCTCGTGGCCTTCGGACTCCTCGGCATGGGCCCGGTCACGATCGCGGTCGACTCCTACGGCCCGGTCACCGACAACGCCCAGTCGATCTTCGAGCTGTCGCAGATCGAGCAGGTGCCCAACATCTCCAACGAGGTGGAGAAGAAGTTCGGCTTCCGCCCCGACTTCGCCAAGGGCAAGCACTACCTCGAGGACAACGACGGCGCGGGCAACACCTTCAAGGCCACCGCCAAGCCCGTGCTGATCGCCACCGCCGTGGCCGGCGCGACCACCATGGTGTTCTCGATCATCCTGGTGCTGAGGGAGCACTACCAGGAGCTGGGCCAGACCTTCACGCTCGATCTCCTCGATCCGTTCGTGCTGCTCGGCCTGCTGATGGGCGGCGCCACCGTTTACTGGTTCACCGGCGCGTCCATGCAGGCCGTGACCACCGGCGCCTACCGAGCGGTCGAGTTCATCAAGCGCAACATCAATCTCGACTCGGTCGAGAAGGCGAGCATCGAGGCCTCGAAGACGGTGGTGAAGATCTGCACCCAGTACGCGCAGGCCGGGATGTTCAACATCTTCATCGTGATCTTCAGCCTCACCATCGCCTATGCGTTCTTCAACCCGGTGTTCTTCATCGCCTACCTGGTCTCGATCGCGATCGTCGGCCTGTTCCAGGCGGTGTACATGGCGAACGCCGGCGGCGCGTGGGACAACGCCAAGAAGGTGGTCGAGGTCGAGCTGAACATGAAGGGCACGCCGCTCCACGACGCCACGGTGGTGGGCGACACGGTGGGCGACCCCTACAAGGACACCTCCTCGGTCGCGCTCAACCCGATCATCAAGTTCACCACGCTGTTCGGACTGCTGGCGGTCGAGATGGGCGTCGCCAACCCCGGGATCGCCGGCATCGTGGCGGCGGTCTTCATGCTGGTGGCGCTGTTCTTCGTGTACCGCAGCTTCTACGGCATGCGGATCGGTGGCAGCAGCGCCAAGGAGAGCCATGCGGCTCCGGTCGGCGTTCCTTCCACGGGCGCCGCCGAGGTGACGCGCCGCTAATCGAGGGC
>DASTBI010000152.1 GCA_035712145.1 Candidatus Eisenbacteria bacterium
CGGCGCCCACGGGGATCGGCAACCCGGCACGGATCAGAGCCTCGAGCGCGCGCTGCTGGCGAGGCGGGCTCACCCAGCGCGCCAGCTCCTCCTTGGCCACTTTCGGAAACGTGGGATAGACCGCGAGGAGCTGCTTCACCGCCGCGGCGGCCTCCTCTTCCATCCCGAGCGCCGCGTACGCCATGGCGTGCATGCCATGCGTCCAGAAGAAGCCGCCGGTCTGACAACGCAGAGCCATGTCGAGCGCCGCGTCGAGCTCGCCGCGATCGAAGTGCAACGCGAAGAACGGGAACCAGAACCAGTCGGGTGGCTCGGGATTGAGCGTCAGCGCCTTCTTGAGCAGCACCATTCCGGGCGTCCACTCGTCGCCCATGGTCAGATGCAGGCCGTAGTCGGCGAGGACGTCCGAGTCGTTGGGATTCAGCTCCAGGCAGCGCTCGCCGGCGGCATGGAAGCCGGTCGTGTCGCCGCGCGCGAAACAGGAGACGAACAGGGCGTGGTAGCCGAGCGCGTGGAACGGGTCGAGCTTGACGGCCTTGCGGGCGGCTTCGAACGCCCGATCGCGAGCCTTGTCTCGCGAGTCGACGACGTTGTACCCGAAGCGCCACGTGTCGTCGTGGAGGAATGACAAGGCGGACCACAGCGCGGCGACGTCCGGCATCTCGCGAATCTCCGCCTCCAGCGCGTCCCTGAGCTTCGCGTGACCGTCCGGCGAGCGGTTCGCCGCATAGGAGTAGAAGAGCAGGACGCAATCGTAGGAATCCAGTCGCTCGGGCGCCTTGCGCTGGGCGGCGGCGAGCTCGGGGCGCGCGATCACTCCGTGCGGCTGGGCGATCGTGGCGCAGACGCGGCCCGCGATCTCGTCCTGCAGCTCGAAGATCTCCTTGGCGCTGAGGTCGCGGTCATAGGCTTCCGCCCACAGGACGCCGCCGTCGACGCCGCTCGCGAGCTGGGCGTGCACGCGCACCCGATCCTCCGCGCGCCGCACGCTGCCCGACAGCACGTAGTCGGGGCCGAGCTCGCCACGCAGGCGCGCCACATCCGGCTCGCCGCGGTAACGGAACGCCGTGCTGCGTCCGATGACGTGGAGCTCCCGGAATCGCGAGAGCGCGGTGACGATGTCGACCGTGATGCCGTCGCCGAAGAGCGGGTCCAGTCCGCCCAGCGTCTCGAACGGGATGACCACCACCGAGGGCCCGCCCGGCAGTGGGGTCAGCAACGACGCGGGCACCTCCTCCGACTCGTGCGCTTTCCGGAGCTGCGCCATGTCCTCACCGAGATGGAGCACGTCGGCATGGTCGCGGAACTCGGGCACGTAGGTCCCTCGCGGCAGCTCGATGAGCACGGGATCGTGACGGCCCAGCGTGAGATAGAAGTACTCGAGCCTGCGCCGCAGACGGCTGGCCTCGACGCGGACCGCGGGGTTGATCTTGGGGTCGAAGGACGCATCGCGGCCGAACACTTCGGTGGCGAGCGTGTACTCCTTCAGCCGCGCAGGGCGGCCCGCCAGCGTTTCCTCCACCAGGAAGCGCAGCAGCTTGCGGGGGCTCTCCGCGTGCGCGAACTGCGCGCTGGTGAGCACACGCTCGAGCTGCTCGCGGATCGCGGACTCCGAGGGATGATTCGCTTCTCCGTCGGTCACGAGGGCCTCGTAACGTCGGACTTCACCGACCCTGAACGCCGCCTAAGTCCCTGCGCAGGCATGGAAACCATGTGAGGCCGGACGTTACCTACCCCCTGTAACTCCCGTCAATCACGGGCACTGCCTATCTTGCTCGTACCCGATCCCACGTGGGTCCGCCTGAGAGCGGGCCTGCGGGATCAGGTTGAATGGCTCCAGATCTCGAGAAGGCTCCGTGGATCATCGTTGGGATGATCCGAGCGCTCCGAATCAGGGGGCTGTTCAAGGAAAACACGGTCAGGCTCGGCTCATTGAGGGGGACAACATTCGGCTCGCTTGCGGTCGAGCTGGATCGATGTCTGACCGTGCGACATGGCCCCCGTCCGGCGCCCCGTCATCTTGCTTCACATCACGCAGCCGGGATGTCGGTTCGGGGGCCAATCAGAAACGGTTCTAGAAGGGAATCTAGAGAGAATCAGGGTAGCCAGGCCGGCGTCCCGCCATCACGCCCAGTCATCACGCCGCGGGACGCCGGTTCAAAGACCAGTCATCGGATGAACGTGGCCCCCGGCCGGCGCCCGTAATTCACGCCTCCCGCCACGCAGCCGGGATGTCGGTTCGGGGGCCAATCAGCTTCAAGCCTGGAACAAATCGGCTTTCTCGGCGTCGCTCTCCTTCGTCTCCGGCTCCAGATTGTGCACCCCCGCGCCCAGCAGCCGGATCGGTCGCCGACCTGCCTCGGTCTTCTCCAGCAGGCTCACGGCGCGCCCCGCGATCAATTCGGGGTCGTTCGTCGCCTCGTCCGTGTGGCTGCGAGTGATGGTCTTGAAGTCGTGGTAGCGGACCTTGATGGTCACGGTCCGCGCAAGGATGCCCTTGCGGACGAGCCATCGCGCGTTGTCCCGCGCCATGCCGGCGATCTCCTGCTGAATGCGAGCGAGGTCCGTCAGGTCCTGTGCGTACGTGACCTCGGAGGACGACGACTTGGACGCTCGGTTCGGCTCCACGGCGCGATCGTCCTCGCCGGTCGCCAGCTTCCGCAGCCACTCGGTCATGCTGCCCACCGCGCCGCGCAACACCTCGGGATCCGCGGTCCGAACGTCGACCAGGCGCTCGATGCCGCGCTCGCGAAGGCGCGCCGCCGTCACCGGACCCACCCCCCACAGCGCGTCGACGGGCAGCTGCTGGAGGAACGATTCGATCTTCTCGGGCGCGATCACGGTCAAGCCGTCGGGTTTTCGCCAGCCGGAGGCGATCTTGGCGAGGAACTTGTTGGGCGCGACCCCCGCGGAGGCGGTGAGCTGCGTCCTCTCGCGGATGGCGCTCTTCAACCGCTTCGCCACATCGACGCCCAGCGGCTCGCCCCACGCATTCTCGGTGACGTCCAGATACGCTTCGTCGAGCGAGAGTGGCTCGACCAGGGGCGTGACCTCGCGAAAGATCTCGAACACCTGACGCGAGACGGCGCGGTACTTGGTGAAGTCGGGAGGCACGATCGCCAGATCGGGGCACAGCCGGACGGCGCGGGCCATCGGGGTCGCCGACCGCACACCGAACGCACGCGCCTCGTAACTCGCGGCAGCGACCACGCCGCGGGATTCGGGCGAGCCTCCCACGGCCACCGGGCGGCCGCGCAGCTCGGGACGGTCCCGCTGCTCGACGGACGCGTAGAACGCATCCATATCGACGTGAAGGATTCGCCTCATGGGAGTGCGGCGAATCTACCTCAGGTAAGCGGCGCGGCGAATGGTCTGAAGCTCTTCTTCAGGCGGGCAGCGGCATCGTGTAGCACACGGCGGTGCCGTCGAGAACGACGGTGCCGTCGTCCCGGACGATGCGCGTGTTCATCTCGGTGATCGGCTTGTCGGTGCGGACCTTGGTGAGCTCGATGTGGCCGGTGATCGTATCTCCCGGCCGCACCGGCGCCTTGAAGCTCCAGTTGGCCTGCAGGAAGACCGTCCCCGGCCCCGGCAGGTCCTCGGCCACCATGGCGTTCAGGATGGCGCTGATCACGCCCCCCTGCACCACGATGCCCCCGAAGGGCGTGGCCTTGGCCAGCGCTTCGTCGTAGTGAATCGGGTTGCGGTCGCCGCTGATCTCGGTGAACAGCTCGATGTCCTTCGCGGACACTTTCCGCGAGCGCTGCGCTTTCTGGCCGACGCTCGGAGCGCCCTTCGGCCATGCCATGATGCCTTGCGTCATGTCTCCTCCGCGGGGGTCGGGCATGGGCCCTTCAGCTCGTGGCCACCGGGCGTCCGTCGAGGCTCTTCACCAGGTGCTCGGTCAGATCCTGCGCATCGGGTCCGGCGCCGTCGATGAGGCTGGACTTGCGGCGGCGCAGGAACGGCAGGCCGATGACGTACATGCCGGGGGCCTCGGCGACGCCGCCATCGTGACGAATCCGTCCTTTGCGGTCGAGCACCGGCACATCGAGCCACGAATAGTCGGGCCGATAGCCCGTGGCCCAGATCACCGTGCGGACCTCGCCCTTACGGAGATCGAGCGTCAGCGGCGGATCATTGACGCATCGGGTGGACTCGAACCGATGTGGCGGGTCGATGCTCCCGTTCAACCCCTGCGCCTCCGCCCATTCATCGATCCGGTCGAGCAGCCGGTTCATCTTGAGATCCGAGAGCTCGCATTGATTGCGCAGCGAGCCCGAGAACTGCGCCTTGGAGTCCGCGACGCCCACCAGCCGCCCCACGATGCGCACGCCAAGGTCGTCCAGGTGGTTGAGATCGACGGTCCGCCGCTCGGTCGAGCCGGCGAGCTGCAGCGACGGCACGTGCCGCGCCCGGTTCAGGTCGTCGATCTCGTCGTAGGCATCGTCCAGAACGCCCGCGGCGTCCATCCACCACTTGATGTCCCGGCCCCGGTAGATGCGCGGCGCGCGGATGTGCTCGCCCACGGCGATCGTCACCGGGTGGCCTGAATGCTGCAACTCCTCGGCGATCTGCGTTCCGCTGGCCGACGCGCCCACCACCAGCACTCCGCCAGGCTGGATCTGCGCGGGGTTGCGGTAGTCCTGAGAGGTGACCGAATCGATTCCCGGAGGCAACGCCGCGGCGACGGGCGGCACGTGTGCCTTGTTGCAGGCGCCGGTGGCCAGCACAACCGTGCGGCATTCCCATTCACCTGCCGGGGTGGTGACGCGGTAGCCATCGCTCTTGGCACGCACCGACGTCACCTCGGTGCGGGAGCGAACCGGAGCCGAGATGTGGGCCGCGTAGCGCTCGATGAAGCCGATCGTCTCCGGCATCGTCATGTAGCCGTCGGGATCGTCGCCTTCGTAGCGATAGCCGGGCAGGCGGCTCAGCCAATTGGGGGTCAGCAGGCGCAGCGACTCCCAACGCTCGTGCTTCCACGAGTGGGCCACTTCGCCCCGCTCGAGGATCACGTGGTCGATCGAGCGGGTCCGCAAGCACTGGCTCATCGCCAGGCCCGCGTGACCCGCTCCGATGATGACGGTGGTGACTCGCACGCGCGCGGTGACGGACTTAGACCTTGCGGACCTCGACCGTGACGTTCGTGGGGTTGGTGATGACGTCGTACACCGCCGACCGCTTCTGCGACTGCGCGACGAGGGCTTTGATCTCCTCGGCGGTCGCGTCGGCCTTGATGTCGTAGACCACCTTGATCCCATCGAAACCGTTCCGCACCTCGCTGTCGATGCCGAGGATGCCCTGGAGGTCCATGTTGCCCTCGATCGTCGCGGACACCGAGTGAAGCTGAATCCCGCGATTCTGGGCGACCGCGGCAATGCCACCGGTGAGGCAGCTGGTCAGCGCGGCCAGGACGATCTCGACCGGGGTGGCGCCGTGGTCCTCGGATGCGAAGACCTCGGGATGGTCGGCTTCGAAGGTGAACGTCCTCTTGTGCTTCTGCTCCTCGCCGAGTCCGAAGAAGTCTTCGACGGTCGACCTGCTATGGGTTCCTCTCACCCACTCGCACTTGGCTCGCCACTTGAACTGCGCGCCTGCGGGAGTTTCGGTGAGCGCCTGACGGGCGGCCAGCAGGTGTTCGACATTGACGCCGTTGTCCACGGGTCTCTTGGTCGTGCTCATGGGGGGACCCTCCTGCCTGGAATCTGGTTTCACGCGGCCACGCGGATGGATGCTCGTTGCTTGGACAAGCGATTCGTTCGTGAGTTGGTCAGAAAAACCGGGGCCGGAGAAGGCTAGTCCAAAGGAGCGCCCTGGTCGAGGGCAACCAACGCCTCGACCTCCCGGTTCATGGCCACGCTGAGCCTCTTGTGGAGCACCTTGAGGGTCTCGAGGTCCCATTCGAAGCCCGCGATCTCGTCGGTGAGGTCGAACAGCTCCAGGGACAGCTCGTCGCGAGTGGCCTGGTAGTCCGTGAGCGCGCTCTCGGTGCCCTGGGCCACGGCGCGCGCCAGGAATCCGGCGTCTCGCAGCGCGTCGCTGATCCCATGGGCCGTGATCGGGTCCTTGAAGTACCCGGCATCCCCGACCAGCGCCCATCCCTGGCCATGACTCTGGCGCATGAGGCCCACCTGCCCGGGGAAGCCACGGTAGGGTTCCGAAGGCGATACGCCCGCGAGCCTCAGGGCCAGCTCGGGATGGCACTCCTGCAGCAGGCGCCGGTAACCCTCCTCGAGGTCTTTCCGGACTTCGCGGTGGAATCGCTCGACGGACGTCGCGACGAAGAGGCACGTCTCGCCCCCGTTCGTCGGGATCAGGCCGACGCTGACGCCAGGGCGGTAACGCCATTGATAGCCCTCGTTCGGCAGCCCGGGCCAGAAGGTGTACACGACGCCCGCGGTATGCCGGCCCTCTTTGTAGACGGCGGCGCCGGCCTGTCGCGCGACCGTGGAGCGCAGGCCGTCCGCCCCGATCACCAGATCCGCATGGATGTGATGAAGAGAGCCGTCGCGCTCCTCGAGGACCAGGCCGAGGACCCGGCCTCCGTGATCGCGCAGCAGGTGCTGGACGCGCGGACCGTGCCGAACCTGGGCGCCGGCGCGCGCCGCCTCGTCCGCGAGCAGCGTGTCGAGCAGGGTGCGCCGCGGTGCGTAGAGCGCGCCCACCCCGTCGCGAGGCTTGATGGGAACGGTGATGACCTCGTCGCCATACACGAAGCTGGTGAACCGGATCGCGGGCGTCCCGTGCTGCTGGACCGCGGGAAGCACTCCCCAGTGATGGAGCTGGAAGACTCCGGCTCGCATCATGGCCAGCGTCGAGAGCGTGTCGGCCCCCCGGCGATCGCGATCGAAGAGCAGGACGCGCGCGCCCCGGCGCGCGAGCAGCAGGGCCGTGGCCGCGCCGGCGCAACGG
Source organism: Candidatus Eisenbacteria bacterium (assembly GCA_035712145.1). NCBI lineage: Bacteria > Candidatus Eiseniibacteriota > Candidatus Eiseniibacteriota bacterium. The sequence continues at coordinate 6,916 of DASTBI010000152.1, forward strand.
GCGCCGACGACGACGACGTCGTAACGAGGCGCGTAGGCTTCCATGGGCCGCAGTATGTCACGGCCCATGGCCGCCCTGTCAGCGGGGCCGCGCCCGAGCTCGCGGCTCCGCGTCCGTCCCTATTCCTGGTGTGGACTCGTGGTGTGCACGAGCTCCCGCTCCCGGCTGGGCCGGCGGAAGATCTCCTGCGCGGCGGTCGGGCGCCGTCGCTTCACCGGTCCCTGGTACTCCACCGGCTTCATGGTCTCGGCCGACTGATAGAGGGCCTCGATGATCGACACGTCGATCAGTCCCTCGATCCCCGAAGGCTCGGGGTTCCTCCCGTTCTGAACGCACTCCGAGAAGTAGACCAGCTCGGGCGCGAACTGGTCACGCTTCTTGAACTCACGCTCGGTGGTTCGGTCGCCGATGGTCAGCTCATGCGTGATCGGCTCCGCGTACTCATAGCCGTTGTCGACGCAGAGGCAGCCCTTGGTGCCGAGCACCGTGTAGGTCGCCACATCCGAAGCTCCGAAGCTGACCGTGAAGGTGGCGAGGCGCGATCCAGGGAATCGCATCACCGCGCTGCACATCTCCTCGACCTCTTCGAACCTGGACTCGCCGCTCGTGCCCGTGTAAGCGAACACTTCCAGCGGCTCCTCCCGGAACAGATGCCGGGCAGCGTTGATGCAGTAGATGCCGATGTCCCAAAGGGTCCCGCCGCCGGTCTCACGACGCAGCCGGATGCCGCCGGGTTTCACCTGCATGGCGAACAGCGAGTCGAAGGCGCGCGCATCGCCGATCTCTCCCGACGTCACCGTCTCGATGGCCTGCAGGTTGGCGCGCTCGAAGTGGAGCCGATAGGCGACCATGAGCCGCACGTCGTTCTCCTCGGCGGCGCGGATCATGTCCTCGCAGTCTTCCTGGCTCATCGCCATGGGTTTCTCGCACAGGACATGCTTCCCCGCGCGAGCCGCCATGACGGCGTACCGATGATGCAGATGGTTGGGCAGCGCGATGTACACCGCGTCGAAGAGACCGCTTTCCAGCGCTTCCTCGTATTCGTCGTAGCTGAACGTGTGCTCGACGCCGTAGAGACGGGAGAGCCGGCGCAGCTTGGTAGGGTCTCCCGAAATCAGCGCGGCGAGCTCGGAGTTCTCGTCGGCACGATCGAACGCCGGCAGCACTGCCCGCTGGGCGATGAAGCCGAGACCGACGACGGCATAGCGCACTTTCCTCGAACGGCCGTTCGTCCGAGTGGCGCGTTGGCGCG
>DASTBI010000153.1 GCA_035712145.1 Candidatus Eisenbacteria bacterium
GGACCCAACGGAGCCGGCAAGACCACGACGCTGCGGATGCTCATGGGGATCACCGCGCCCGATTCGGGAACCGTGCGCTACGAAGGCCGGGACGCGCTCGACCGCGCCCGTGTCGGGTACCTGCCCGAAGAGCGCGGCCTCTTCGAGGATGCGCCGGTCCTCGATACGCTCGCCTATCTCGGGTCGCTGCGCGGCATGTCCCTGGCCGAGGCCCGCTCCGCGGGACGAGCGATGCTCGCGCGGCTCGGCCTGGAAGAGCGCGCGAAGGAAAAGGTCAATGTGCTCTCGAAGGGCAATCAGCAGAAAGTCCAGTTCATCGGCGCGGTCCTCCATCGGCCTGCGCTGGCCGTGCTCGACGAGCCCTTCTCCGGACTGGACCCCATCAATCAGGAGCTGTTCAGCGGCTTGATGCGGGAGCTGGTGTCCGAAGGAACCGCGGTGCTGCTCTCGGCGCACCAGCTCGACCTCGTGGAGCGGCTGGCCGACCGCTTCCTCCTCATCTCGCGAGGGCGTGAAGTCCTGTCGGGAACGCTCGATGAGATGCGTCGCAAGGCCGCGAGCGTGCACGACGAAGTGCTGAGGATCGACCTCGCGTCCCGGGATGCTCTTCCGATGGAGGCTCCGGTCGTGGCCGAGGCGCTGGCCGGGCGAGCGAACGGCGGGCGGGTGGAGTCCACGCCGCTGGCTGGAGGCGGGGTTCGCCTCGAGGTGCAGATCCCCCGCGGGAGCGACCTCGCGCCTTTGCTCGGCGCAGCGGGCGAGCGAGGGGCGATCGTGCGGGTCGAGACCAGGCGCGTTCCGCTTCACGAGATCTATCTGCGCGCGGTCCGCGAAGAAGGCGGCACGGTCGCCGAGTCGGAGGTCACGGCCGATGCCTGAGCGCCGCCCCGACTGGCTCCCGGTCGCACGCTGGGAGCTGTTCCGCATCATGCGCCGCAAGGACTTCATCATCTCGATCCTGACCACGCCGCTGCTCGTGTTCGGGGTCAGCTTCATGATGACCGCGTTCGACCGCAACCGCCCTCACAAGGTGGCGGTGGCGCGCACCGATGCTTCGGGCGCGGTGACGGCTCGCGGCACGCAGGCGCTCCCACCCCACAAGGGCTTCACGTGGCTCGACCCGGGCGATGCCGGCGCCGACTCCGCAGCGCTGATGACGAAGCTGCGCGGCAACGCTTTCGAAGCCGCGCTGCTGATCCACGTCGGCGACGACGGCCGCTGGACCACCGATCTGATCACGCGGCGGGAGCCGCCGCGCTGGGCGCGCGAGATGGGCGACATCGTGAGGGCGGAGGCCCGCAAGGACCGAGGGCAGCGAATGGGGTTGACCCCGGCGCAGCTCTCAGCACTCGACGACTCGGTCCAGGTCCGCACCCATGTGGCGGTGGGGACGCGCTCGGGCGGCCGCATGGGAGACTTCCTCGTCACCTTTGGCATCCTGATCCTCACCGTGACGGTGCTGCTGACCAGCATGTCCTATCTGATGGTCGGCATCAGCGGCGAGAAGCAGGCTCGCGTCACCGAAGTGGTGGTCTCGGCGATTCCGGCGCAGGCGTGGATGGACGGCAAGATCCTCGCCTTCACGGCCATCGGATTGATCACCGGCCTCGTGTGGGCGGGCTCGACGCTGATGATGGCGATGATGTTCGCCTTCCGGCTGCCCTTGACGATCAACCTCGCCACCATGGCGATCACGATGGTCTTCGCCCTGCTCGGCCTCTATTTCTACAATGCGATGATCTCCGCGCTCATGGCCTCGGCGCAGAGCATGCAGAGCGCGTCGAAATGGCAGGGCAACTTCCTCATGCTGCCGTTCATCCCGTTCTTCTTCCTCGGCGTCCTGCTCGACAGCCCCGACTCACCGCTCATGATGGTGCTGTCGCAGGTGCCGACCTTTTCGCCGGTGTTGATCCCGGCGCGACTGGTGACCGGGGGCGTGCAGCCATGGGAGGTGATCCTGGCTCTCGCGCTGCTGATCGCCGCCTGCTGGGGGATGCGGATCGTGGCGGGCCGAATCTTCCGCCTCGGCATGCTGCTCTACGGCAAGGACATGAACCTGCCCGAGCTCATTCGCTGGGCGCGGGTGAAGTGAGGCAGCATCACCTGCGTTGCTTCGCGGCGGCCTTCCTCCAACCGTGTTCCTGAATTCGCACCCGTCCGCGCGGGTCGAACGCAACACCTTCTCGCTCCAGCCTCATTCGCTGCGTGAGTGCCGATTCCACGCTGAGCCGCGCCAGCGACAGCCTGCCTCCCGCGGCGACCACTCGGTGCCAGGGAACGGGCGAGCCGTCGGGAAGCGCATGGAGCGCGTAGCCAGCGAGGCGCGGCGCGTGGGGGAATCCGGCGAGGGCCGACACCTGACCGTAGGTCGCGACCTTGCCACGGGGGATGCGGCGGACGACGTCGTAGATGCGCTGCCAGGTGGGCGACGTCGGTCGCGATCTTCTTCCCGCCGCGACGACGATCAGCACCCCGCGCCTCATGGCCCTAGCCGCGCTCCTGCTTCTTGGCCCACTCCTCGTGCGACATCGGCTTGATGGGCTCGAGACTCTTGGCCTTCAGCTCATCCGACAAGCCGGCTGCATCCTTCGTCATCAACGTCTCGAAGTCGCGCCGCGCGGTATCGAGCCGCTGCGCGAGCGTCTGCTGATACGCGAGCTGGGACTCGGTCGGCCGGCCGTCATAGCCGTTCACCGCGCCGTAGAGGACCCCGAGCTTTTCGCGCAGCTGCTCCTCGCCGGTGAAGCGCCCCTCACGAGTCGCGGTCAGCCCCTGGTGGATCTGGTCGAGCCGGTCGCCGAGTGACGTCAGCTTCTTGCCGAGCGCGTCGCCCTTGGCGAGCTTGGCGCCGCGCGCCCGCACCTGGCTGCGCGCGTCCATGACCGCGTCGGTCACGAAGGTCAGCGACTCGAGCATCCCGTACAGCTCGCGAACCGTCTTGCGCTGGAGCGCGCGATCCTCGGCGCTGTGTGTCGAGCGCGGATCGGGCGCAAGCGTGAGCTTCGACGTGTAGGTCTCCTTGTCCTTGATCAGCTTGACCGTGTACTCGCCCTCGGGCACGCGCGGCCCATAGAACGAATAGGGGTTGGGCACCAGGTTGGTTCCGGGTGGAACCTTGGGCGGCTTCATCCGCATCGGCCACGAATAGCGGTTGATCCCGCGCCGCTTCGGCGCCGGCTCGCTCGACATCAGCCTCCCTTCGGCGTCGTAGACCTCGATCTTCAGGTCGCCGAGCATGTGACGCTTCTTGAGGTAGTAGGTGACGAACCCCGCTTCCTCGAGCGTGCGGCCGCGGAACTCCGAGGCTTCGAAGCGCTGCTCGGCGGTCGGCAGCGTGGCCACCGACGGACGCGAGTCGAGGACCGCGGCGTCCGCCGCCAGCAGCGCAGGCGTGAGCGCGCGCAGGCACCGGATGTCGTCGATCACGTAGATCCCGCGGCCGTGCGTGCCGAGCAGCAGGTCGTCCTCGCGCGGATGGATGGTCAGGTCGCGGATCGAGACGTCAGGAAGCCCGGCCTTGAATTGAGACCAGCTCTTGCCGGAGTCGAGGCTCAGGAAGAGGCCGAGCTCGGTGCCCACGAAGAGCAGGCTGGGCGCCACGCGATCCTCGCGCACCACGTGCGCGAATCCCTTCAGCTCGGGCGAGTCGAGCCGCTCCCAGGTCTTGCCGAAGTCGCGGGTGCGGTAGACGTAGGTGTCCATGTCCCCGACGCAGTGGGCGTCGAGCGTCACGTAAGCGGTGCCGTCTTGGTGCGGGCTGGCCTGCACGCACGAAACCCACCCACCCACCGGCCAGCCTTTCACTTTCTTCGCCACGTTCTGCCACGACTTTCCGCCGTCCTTGGTGAGCTGGACGTTGCCGTCGTCGGTGCCCACCCAGATCACGTCCGGGTTCTTCGGCGACTCGCTGATCGAGTAGATGGTGCAGTGGTTCTCGGCCGAGGAGTTGTCGACCGAAAGGCCGCCCGACTGCGACTGCTGGAGCTTGGCGGGATCATTGGTGGTGAGGTCGGGCGAGATGCGCTCCCACTTGTCGCCGCGATTCTCCGAGCGGTAGACGAACTGCGAGCCAAAGTAGATGACGCCGGCCCGGGTCGGGCTCACGTGGATCGGCGTGTTCCAGTTGAATCGGTTCTCCGGCTCGCCCTGCTTGTGGAACGGACGGATGTCCTTGCTCTCCCCCGTCGATTTCGCGACGCGCGAGATGTTGCCTTCCTGGTACTCGACGTACACGAAGTCGGGATCCTTGGGGTCCACGAACGCCCAGAAGCCGTCACCGCCGCCGAGCACACGCCAGTGGCGATTGGCGATGCCTCCGGGCCGTCGCGAAGGCCCCATCCATGTCCCGTTGTCCTGGAGGCCGCCGTAGACGTTGTAAGGCGTCTCCATGTCGTAGCTCACGTGATAGAACTGCGACACGGGAAGGTTGGAGACGAAGCGCCAGTCGTTGCCGCGGTTCTCCGAGATGTAGATCCCGCCGTCGGTGCCGACGATCAGGTGCTCCGAGTTCCTGGGATCCACCCACACCGCGTGGTAGTCGCTGTGAACGCCGCCGAAGATCGCGCTGAGCGTGACGCCACCGTCATCGCTGGTGATCAGGTTGATCGATGGCTTGTAGATCCGGTCCGGGTTGTTCGGATCCGCCACGATCATGCCGAAGTAGAAGGGTCGCACGCTGGTGTTGGCCGAGGCGTTCATCTGCTTCCACGTCTCGCCGCGATCGTCGGAGCGGAAGATGCCGCCGCGCTTCGCCTCGATCGCGGCGTAGACGATGTGGGGCTTGCTGGCGACGACCGAGATCCCGATCCGCCCCAGCTCGCCTTCGGGCAGCCCCTTCGTCACCTTCTTCCACGTGTCACCGCCGTCGCTGCTCTTGTAGAGACCGCTGCCCGGACCGCCCGAGCTGAACGCCCAGGCCTTGCGCCGGAATTGCCACATGCCGGCGTAGACGTTGCGCGGGTTCTCGGGATCGACCGCGACATCGGCGCAGCCGGTGTCCTCGTCGACGAACAGGACGCGCGTCCAGGTCTTGCCGCCGTCGCGCGTGCGGTAGACGCCCCGCATCGGATGCTTGTTCCACAGGTGCCCGGTCACCGCGACGTAAACCGTCTCCGGCCTTTGCGGATCGATGGCGATGCGGGCGATGCGCTCCGACTCGGCGAGGCCGAGCTTCTCCCAGGAATCGCCGCCGTCGGTGGTCTTGTAGATTCCGTCGCCCACCGACACGCTGTTCCGCACCCACGATTCACCGGTGCCGACCCACACGGTCTGCGGACGTCGTGGATCGATGGCCACGGCGCCGATCGACTGCGCGTGCTTGTCGAACATCGGCTTGAAGGTGGTGCCGCCGTCCACCGACTTCCAGACCCCGCCCCCCGCCGAGCCGACCCAGAGATGGAGTCGGCCTTCCACATGGACGGCATCGAGCGCGGCGATGCGCCCGCCCATCGCCGCCGGACCGATCGCTCGCGCCTGGAGCCCGCCGAATGTCTCGGAATCGATCTTCACGTCCTGGGCGACGGTCGCGCGCGTCGAAACGCTCACGATCGCGAGCGCAACGGCGCAGGCTCTCCACCCCGGCCATCTCGCCATCCTATCCTCCGTAACGAAACCCGGCGCGACCATGAGGCCGCGCCGGGCGTTGTTCCTCGGCTCCGGCCGCACGCGGCCGGAAAGTTCAGGGCTTCTTCTTCGTCGTGGTTTGCGCGGGCTTGGTGCTCTTGGGGGCCGCCTTCGTGCTCCCGGCCTTGGCGTCGGTCGTTGCGGCCGCGTCGGCCTTCGCGCCATCCGCGTCGCCCGTCTTGGCCGCCTTCGCCGTGGTATCTGCCGGCGCGGGCTTGGTGCCGGCCGGCATCGCGAACAAGCTGTCCGGAAGGTCGTTGTTGATCTCGAACTTCTCGAGAACCAGCTTCTGCTTTTGAGGCGCCCCTTTGACTCCGGTCTCGATGGTGTGGGGCAGCATGAGCCCGTTCTCTTCCTTGTAGTCCCCGTACGTCGTCTCGCCATCGACTTCGTTGCCGCGCACGGTGCGCTTGGCTTCCATCTTGATCTCGAGATAGGTGTCGGCATCGAGATAGATGTTGCGGGTCTTGCCGCTCTTCATCGTGAGCTTGAGCTTGTAAGCGTCGGCGCCTTCGACCTGCTCCTTGCCGACGAGCTCGACCTTGTGGCCCTTGGCCTTGTAGTCGACGAGCGGGCCGTCCATGTCGGCGTTGTCCTGCATCAGCTTGCTCTCTTCGTCCGGAACCGCTTCGGGCTCCTTCTTGCCCATGAAAGGCATGACGGCCCAGCCGTTCTTGCCGTCGAAGGCCTGGACGCCACTCATCCCCTGGAAGGAGAACTCCATCCGCGTCTGGTTGGGGCGCCTCTCGTAGATCACGAACGGCGCTTCGATGCCCTGACCCATGACCATCTTCCCGGTGGTGCGGGTCGACTTCACGGCTTTGATCTTGTCGGCCCCGCCGCGGGCCTGGATGTTCTTGGCGACCAGCTCGTCCGCGGTCTGAGCCGCCAGCGGTGAAGCCATGACTACGGCCAGGGTGAGCCCTGTGAGTGTCTTACGCAGCATTCCGCTTGCTCCTTGCGTCGTGAGGGCCCGGTCGATAGCGCCGGCCGGGGAACGAGCCCGTAGACCCCGGCGCGCACGCGCCATTGGGTAGGCCGTGCGGGGGAGGCGAAGCATGCTACCCGAGATTCCGTCACGCCGCGACAAGAAGCGGTCATTCGTGCGATCGACCGCGGCGAAGGCCTGCGCGGGAGTTGTCCGCAGACCGGCCAAATGACCATGGATCAAGCGCCTCCGCCGTTGTAGTAGAGTCCCGGCCCGATGCGTCCCGCGCGCTCCGATGACTTCCGCCTGCCGGATCTGCGCTTCGTTCCGGTCGACGCCTTGGTCCCTCACGAGCGTCACGACCCTCAGCGGCTCGAGCCCTTGGTGCGCGGCTTTCGCAGCCAGGCGGTCCTCAAGAACCCGCCGATCGTCGCCGAGCTTCCGGGATCGAGCGGGTCGTTCATGGTGCTGGACGGCGCCAACCGCTCCACCGCCGCGCGCGAGTCGGGCCTCCCCCACATCGTGGTCCAGGTGGCGGTCTACGAAGAGCCGTGGGTGCGCCTGAGCACCTGGCACCACGCCTTGAGCGGTCTGGATCGTCCGGCGTTCGAGAGCGCCGCGCGTGCCATCGCGGGGATCGAGCTGCGCGAGGACTCCATCCTCCATGCTCGCGCGTTGCTGGCACGCCGCGAGGCGCTGGCCTATTCCGCGTATACGGGACTGGGAGCCACGACGTTCCGCGGAGGCACGTCGCTGGAAGAGCGCAATCAACTGCTGAACGGGCTGGTCGACGTCTACCGCGACCGGGTCCGCTTCTACCGCATGTCGACGGAGTCGTTCGAGGTGGCCCGCGAGCGGCATCCGGACGCCACGACCTTGGTGGTGTTCCCGCATTTCGAGCCGGCGGAGGTGCTGGAGTTGGCGAGCAGCGGCTCCCGGCTTCCGGCGGGCATCACTCGGCATCTGATCCGCTGGCGGGCGCTGCGCGTCAACGTGCCGATGGAGGTCATGGCGGACGCCTCGAAGAGCCTGGACGAGAAGAACGAATGGCTCTCGGGCTGGCTCGAGGAGCGCTGGGCCCAGCGCCAAGTGCGGTTCTACGAAGAGAGCACGGTGCTGTTCGATGAATAGTTGGATTCTGTTCAGCCGCCGGCGCGAAGCGGCTTGCACGCGTGCCCTGCGCAAGCGTGTTTGGCTCTTCGGTGATCGCCGTGCCGGAGTTGCACGGTGCTCCAACCGTTGGGTCAAGAACCCGCGCTCCATCCAACTCTCTCCCCGCGTCATGGCGTAGAACATGAAAGCTGTCGTCTTCGACCGGACCGGCGGCCCTGAAGTCCTCGAGCCGCGGGAGATGCCCGATCCGCGCCCTGCTGTTGACGAGGCGCTGGTCGAGGTCAAGGCGTGCGGCATGAACCACCTCGACCTGTGGATCCGCTCGGGGGCGCTGCCGCTCGAGGTCGAAATGCCGCACATCCTCGGCTGCGACATCGTCGGCGTGGTGCGCGAGGTCGGCGCCGGCGTGCGGCACGTGAAGCCCGGCGACAAGACCCTGCTGCTTCCCACGCTGTCATGCGGCGTGTGCGAGATGTGCATGGCCGGGGACGACAACCTCTGCCCCCATTACGACCTGATCGGCCGCAGACGCAATGGAGGCTACGCCGAGCGTGTCGCCGTGCCTGCCGCCAACTGCTTGCCTTATCCCGAGAACCTGAGCTGGGAGCAGGCCGCCGCGGTGCCGGTCGTGTTCCTCACCGCGTGGCACATGTTGATGACGCGCGCCGCGCTTCGGCCCGGCGAAGATTGCCTGGTGATCGGCGCGGGCAGCGGGGTGGGCAGCGTGGCGGTGCAGCTCGCGCGGCTCCTCGGCGCCCGCGTGATCGCCACCGCGGGCTCCGAGGCCAAGCTCGAGCGCGCGAAGGCTCTGGGCGCGCACGAAGTGGTGAACCACCGCACGGCCGACGTCGCGAGCGAGGTGCGGCGCCTGACCGGGAGGAAGGGCGTCGAGGTGGTGTTCGAGCACGTCGGGGGCAGGATCTTCGAGCAGTGCGTAGGCGCGCTGGCTCGCAACGGGCGCCTGGTGACGTGCGGCGCGACGATCGGCCACCAGGTGAAGCTCGACCTGAACCTTCTCTTCGGCCGGCATCTCTCGCTGCTCGGCTCATGGATGGGCCGCAAGAGCGAGCTTCCGCGCGTGCTCGAGTTCGTGCGCTCGGGTCAGCTCGTGCCCGTGGTCGACACGGTGCTGCCGCTGGCGAAGGCGCGCGAAGCGCACCAGCGGCTCGAGTCCGGCGAAAGCTTCGGAAAGGTGGTGCTGACCCCGTGAAGCAGATCGTGATGGAGGAAGGGTCGATCGAGGGCTGGCCGCTAGCCTCGCGGCGGCGCCGACTGCTGGCCATCTATCTCGACTACTTGATCCTCGGGCCGGTGTTCCATCTCGCGTTCTGGGCGATCGAGCGCTCCGTTCCAGCCATTCGCAGCATGGAGCTGCCGATCCGGCTCGCCGGCTTCGCGATCATCGAATGGGTGCTGGTGGATCGCTTCAAGTGGTCGCCCGGGAACTACGCGCTCGGCATTCGCCTGCGGCCTCTCTCGCCGCTCGAAACCCCGATCGAGCCGGGCGCGACTCGCTTCGCGCCGATCGTGGATCCGCGACTGCTCGCGCACGAGCGCTGGTGGACACTGCTCGCCGGCGTCCTCTTCGTACTGGATGGCGCCAAGGTGATGGTGCGGTGGACCGAGTGGGTGCGCCCCATGCCCTTCTTTGGCGCCGCTCTCGAGCCGGCAACCTCCGCGCCCATCCAGGTCGTCGTGGGCGCCATCGAGTTCGCGATCGGCATCGGCGTCCTCCGCCTTCATCCGCTGGCGCCCCCAGCGGGTATTGCTTTCCATCTGCTTCTCGCGGCATCCACGATCATGAGCTGGTCGCTGCTGGGCAACTGGATCGCCATCGACCTGGCGGGACGCCGCGCCGCGCAAGGCCGCATGGTCCGCCCCGAAGAGATTCGGAACATGCAGGCGGTCTTTCCGTTGCTGGCGATCGCCGTCAACGCGATCGGCGTGCTGTGGATGGCCCTCGTCTGGCCGCGGGCTCGACGAGCCCGATCGCCAGGCTGATACCCACGTACGACGAGCAAACCTGCTCTCCGTGGGTTCCAGCCCGTGGTTGTAGGATGAGTGCTCCAGACTGACTTGATGAGACCGATCATGTCCCGCCTGCGGCCCTTCCCTTTCCTCCTCGCCTTCACCTCGATCGCCGTCACTCTGACGGTGGTTGGCGTCGGTCAGGCACAGCACTGGATCGGCGTGAACGATCCTTCCTGGCACCTGGAATCGTCTTACGACGGGATTGCCCTGTATTCAGGCGCCGTGCCCGAGACCCGGGTCGTCCCTCTCAAAGCGGTCATGACGATCCCCGGCACCATCGAGGAAGTTTCCGTGGTCCTGGAGGACATCTCGCGACGCGATGAATGGATCAGCAACTTCAACCAGAGCATCCTGCTCGAGCGGACCAATGAGTACGATCAGACGGAGTACTTGCGGGTCAATCTGCCCTGGCCGGCACAAAACCGCACGGCCGTCATTCGCGCGAGGATCACCGTCAGTGACGACCTCAGACGCGCCACGATCGCGGCCGAGTCCGTGGACTCTCCTCTGGCGGATGGACTACCGAAGCTGGTTCGGGCGCAAGTCCACACGAGCACGTTTCAGATGACGCAAGTGGCAGGGCGCGTGGAAGTCGTGGCGCTGGTGTTCATCGACCCGCGCGGCAGAATCCCCACGTGGATCGTGAACTACTTCACGCGCCGCGCCGCGCGCTCGACGCTGTCCGCACTGCGCCGGCAGGTGGCACGCAAGCTCTATTCGAAAGCGCAGCTGATGGACATGCGCCGGCGGATCGAGCGGTACCCAGCCTTTCGACAGCAGGTCCCGGCGACGCTCCGCAACTAGGGCAGGGAGTCTCGTCCGGCCGCGGGCTAGACGAGCCCGATCACCAGGCTGATGCCCACGACCATGAGCAGTCCTGCCGTCACGAAACGCACGAAGCCCACGGTCACCTTCGAGAGCAGGCGCGCGCCGATCCACGCGCCCGTGAAGGCGGCGAGGGTCGCGGTGGCTACCAGCGGCCACTGGTCGCGCCCCGAGATCGCCACGGCGTGAGCGCCGTAGAGGCTGGCGCCGTAGACCGCGAGCCGCGCGCCGTCGACCATGCAGGCGATCGCCGCCTGTGTCGCGGCGAAGCGCGCCGGTGACAGGCCGAGCGGTGTGAGGAACGCCGCGCGCAGCGCGCCTTGATGGCCGGAGAGTCCGCCGAAGAATCCCGACAGGATTCCGCCCAGCGCAAGCGGCGCCTTCGGACGCCAGTGATAGAGCGCCGGCACGATCTCGAAGGCCGCGAACGCGAGGATGAGCGCACCCATCACCAGGCCCAGCGGTGTGATCTCGAATGTTCGATCCCCGGCACGCCACGTCATCCAGGGCCGCGACGGCAGGACCGTCAGCAGCCATGCTCCTGGGAACGCGGCGACCGCGGCCGGCAGGCCGAATCGCAGGACCAGGCTGCGATCCACGTCGCGCCGAAGCAGAATGAGCTTGAACAAATTGTTCAGCGCGTGCACCACCGCGGTGGCCGCGACCGCGACCTGGATCGGGAAGAGCAGCGCGAACACCGGGAGCAGCAGCGTGCCGAGCCCGAAGCCGGAGAAGAGCGTGAGGCCGGATGCGGCGAGCGCGGCCAGCGCCACGACCAGGTAGGCCATGCGTCGCAGCGTACGCCATGTCCCCCATGGCCCCGAGTCTCTTGCCAGCGCAGTCGATCCCTGCAAGGATGCGCCCACGATCGGGTTGCCGCAGCCAGCCAGACCTCTCACCCGCCGGCTGCCCCTCTCGCGTGTGGTTCAACGACTCGATCAGCGTGGAATGGAAAGCGCGCTATGGAGGCCGCGCGAGCGACGCTTCCGAGGCAGTCCGTTCACCTCAGGAGGAGGTGCACCGTGCCGGTTTCTCGCTTCGCTCTCCCACCCGCCCTGGTGCTCGTCGCCGCGCTGCTGTCCCCGCCGCCGGCGACCGCGACCACCCTGCTTCGACAGGGGCTCGAACGGCTCATCCGCGACAACGAGGTGATCGTTCAGGCGAAGGTGCTCGACATCCACAGCTACTGGAACGCCGAGCACACGTTCATTCTCACCGACGTTCACGCGCGCGCGTCGCTCGGACTCAAGGGACGCGACGCGCCCGACCTGACCTTCACGGTCATGGGTGGAACGGTCGGTGACGTGACGATCCTCGTCGTCGGAGGCGTCGATCTCGTCCCTGGCTCCGAGTACGTCTTGTTCCTCTCCCGCACCGACCTTCCGGGTGCGGCGGACCGGCTCACGGTTCGCGATCACTCGCAGGGGGTGTTCGTCCTGCAGAAGGGGCGCGCCTACAGCCAGGCGCTGCGCGAGCCGCTGGCGCCGGATGCCGAAGGGCGCACGGACGTCCCTGGCGGCGAAGCAGGATTGGCGATCGACGAGCTCGTTCGGCAGGTCCGCGAGCACCGCTAGCCCGGAGAGGAGGATTCAATGAGAAACGCCATGTGCATGGCGCTGGCGGTCACCGCCTGCGTCGCGATCGTGGGCTCGATGGACGCCCACGCCTTCCGCATGATCCAGAACACCAACGTCGGGCGAACCTCGAACGGCGCCCGGGTGCTCTGCAGCGATCCAACCGGCTTCACCCACCGCAACGAGTCGTCGACCTCGTTTCGGCTAAACCTCGCCAATCAAGGTGGCGAGCCGGGAGTCGTCGCGGCGCTCCAAGCGGCGCTCGCGGCATGGACCAACGTGACCCCCGCGGGGTACCAGCTGAGCTACGGCGGCACGACCAACGCAGGGTTCGTGACCGACGGCATCAATACGGCGGTGTGGGCCACGGGCAATGGCTGCACGGGTGGCTGCCTCGCCATCACCGCCCTGGTTCTGGGACCGGGACAGGTGATCACCGAATCCGACGTCTCGTTCAACAACGCCGTGAATTGGAACACCAATGGCAGCGACTTCGACACGCAGGCCATCGCCATCCACGAGTTCGGGCATTGCATGGGGATCCATCACACCGAGATCACTCGGAAGAACCGCCGGCCGAGTATGTATTCGGCTTACTTCGGGACGGACGGCCGAACGCTGGAAATCGACGATCGCGATGCCCTCAACTGCGCGTTCAGTCGCTATCCCACGGCCGCCAGCGCGGCCGTGGCCGTCGCCGAGCCGCAGTCGCGCATGGCTCGGAGCGGCCCGCAGCTGACGTATCAGGCGCGCGCGGGCCACGCGACCTTGCGCTTCGCGATGAAGGCCGACGGCGTTGCGCGACTCGAGGTGTTCGACATCGCGGGCCGGCGCCTCGCCACGCTGGTCGACGGCCCTCGCAAGACAGGAGAGCACGAGGTCGCGTGGGATGGAAAGACGTCATCAGGCCGCGCGCCTGCGGGTCTGTACTTCGCTCGTGTCCTAACTCCAGAAGGCAGAGGGACTGCGACCATCGTGCTGCGAAATTAGTCGAAGCCGACGACGTGATCGGCTCGCGATACCGCGCAGTTCTTTCGAACGGATCGCCGCGAAATTATTTCAACTCATCGCGTCAAATCTTCATTCGTCCGTTCAATCGTGCGCATCGTGACTGCTCATCGTGACGATGCGCCGCTTGACGGTGATTTGACTCAGCCTCGATGAAGCGCCGGTGTAGCATCCCAAGGTCAGGACATGCGGGTACCATGGACTCAAGGAGAGTCGATGCGACCCAAAATGATGGTTCTCGCGCTGCTGGCCGCAGCGTCCTTGGTTTCCGCCGTGGCGATTGCCGCCAACCCGAACGTCAAGGCAACCTTTGAATCCCTTTCGGCCTCCGGAGTCACCGGCGAGGCGACCCTGAACTCGATGCCCAAGGGCGGCACCATGATCAAGGGCTCCCTCCAGGGCCTCGAGCCGAACGTGGAGTACAGCGTGCGTGTGTACGACACGGACCAGACGTGCGCGAGTGGTGCGTCGAGCGTCGCGCTCATCAACTTCGTGGCCAATCCAGCGGGTCGCGGTCATTTCAACACGAAGGCAGTTCAAGAGATCAGCGGAATTCGTTCGATTTCCGTGGGGCCGGCGAGCGGCAGCACCGTCCAGGCTTGTGCGGCTGTGACTCAATAGCACATACCGGATAGCGGCGACTCACGAGGTCGAACGTGTCGCCGCTATCCCAACAACCTTGAACAGCGCGCCACGCGCACTCTCCACCCCACCGGCACGACACTCGCGTGCCCGGGCGGGCCCTCTCCCAGCGACCTCGCGCATGAAACGAGCGTTCGACGGACCCGAACGCGCGGCACATACATTGCCCGTTCTTCAGAGCTGTCGATGGATCTCGCGGCAGGAGGCCCCTCGACGTTCGAGAAGAAGCGTCGAGGAGGGGGCCGCTTTACATCGGTGCCTAGCATGTCCTGATGTGGCTCGCCCGAATCGTCGCTGGAGGTGGGGACTGGAAGCGAAGATTGCTGTCCGGTCCCCACTCCTCTCATTGTCGCGGCGTCAATGCACCAACCTGCCCAGGCGGCTCCATCGCGGCTCGTTCGCGGAGCCATCCCACGACCAGTAGATCCCTCGGACTACTCGATCGTGACCACCACATTGCCCTTCTTGTGCCCGGTGTCGACGAGGGCATGGGCTTCGGCGATGCGCGCGAACGGGCAGGTCGCGCCGATCACCGGTTTGAATGCGCCCGATTGGGCGAGCGAGCCGAGCAGGACCAGGTCAGCCTTGTGCGTCCTGGCGACCCCGGCGAGCACCCTGCGGCCGGCGCGGGACGGTCGCACCCACGCCCCCAGTAGCTCGCCGAGCGTGGCAACCACGACCAGCAGCCGCCCGCCGGGCGCAAGCACAGCCTGGCAACGCTCGAACGGGCAGTTGCCGACGGCGTCGAGGATGACGTCGTAGGTCTCGCGGCCGCGCGCGAAGTCCTCCTTCGTGTAGTCCACCACGCGGTCGGCGCCCAGCGACCTCACCAGCACCTCGTTGCCCGCGCTGCAGATTCCGGTCACCACGGCTCCGTAATGCCTGGCGATCTGCACCGCCGCGGTGCCGACCGCCCCGGCCGCCCCGTTGACCAGCACTCGCTCGCCCCGCTCCACCTTTGCCTTGTCGCGCAGGTAGTACAGGGCCGTCGTGCCGCCGAACGGCAGCGCCGCCGACTCCGCGAACCCCAGGTTGCTCGGCATCGCCACGAGGTCGTCCTCGCGCAGCGCCACGTACTCGGCATGGCATTTCGACCCGGCCCCGAAAACCTTGTCGCCTGGCGCGAAGCTCGTGACCGATTCGCCCACGGCCGCCACCTCGCCGGCCACGTCGAAACCGAGAATGTGTATACGCGGGCCGGTCACGCCGAACCCGAGGCGCAGCGGGATGCCGAACCCGCGGGGAACGTTGGCGCTCCGCAGTCGCGCGTCTCCGGCGCTGACCGTGGCCGCATGCATGCGCACCAGCACCTGCTTCGGCCCTGGCTCGGGCTTCAAGACGTCGGCGATCTTCACCACATCGGGCGGACCGTAGCGATGGTAGACCGCAGCCTTCATGAGCGCTCGGCCCGAGCTCTCCGCCAGGGCAAGCGCGAGGGCACCGTAGCTCATGGCCGCGGATGATATCCTGGCGGCGTGAGTTCCTCGCCCTCACCCACTCCTCTCAATTGGTTCGACGCCGAGGACGCGCCCGGGCGGCGCGACCTCAACACCTGCATCCATTGCGGGCTGTGTCTGACCGCGTGCCCGACGTATCGAGAGCTCAAGATCGAGCCCGACTCGCCGCGTGGACGGCTCTACCTGATGCGCGGGCTCGCCGAAGGCCGGATCGAACCTGGCTCCGACCTCGAGCGGCATCTCGATCAATGCCTGGGGTGCCGAGCGTGCGAGACCGTGTGCCCCGCGGGTGTGCCCTACGGGCGACTGCTGGAGGAGACCCGGGGCCAGCTCGAGCGACGCCGTCCTCGGCGCACGCCGCTGGCGATGCTCGGGCGCTGGGCGCTTCGCCATCTGGTGCCGCATCGGGGTCGGATGCATGCGGCGGCGGACGTGCTGCGGCTCGGTCAGTCGGCGCCGTTCCGGGCTCTCATGAGTTCGCGCGCCGCGGGCTGGCTGCCGGCTTTTGCGCGCCGCGGCTACGCCATGACGCCGGCGCTCGAGCCTCGCCGCCAGCGCGGGCTTCAGGCGCTGGCCGCGCGCTTGCCCGAGGGCGCACGGCTCGAATCGCGAGCCGATACGCTGGTCTTCCATCCTCCAGGAGCTCCCAAACGGCGGGTCGGCTTCTTCACCACGTGCGTCATGGAGACGATGTTTCCGCGCGTCAATCAGGAGGCCGTGCGTCTGCTGGTGGTCGCCGGATGCGAGGTCGTCGTCCCGCACGCGCAACGCTGCTGCGGAGCGCTGCAGGCCCACGCGGGCCTTCGGCGCGAGTCGAAGGCGCTGGCGCGCGCGAACCTCGGCGTCTTCCCGGAAGACGTGGAACGGATCGTGACCACCTCGGCCGGCTGTGGCGCCGCACTGCGCGAATACGATCATTGGCTCGAGGGCGAGAAGTCCGAAGCCGCGGCCGATGCGTTCGCAGGGCGGGTGCGCGACGTGTCCGAAGTGCTGGCGGAGGCGGGCATGCCCGAGCCGCGCGCGAAGGTCGCCTCGGAGCTCGATCCCGCCAAGCCGCTGCGCGTCGGCTACCACGATCCCTGCCATCTGGCGCACGCGCAGAAGGTGCGCCGTCCGCCGCGCGAGCTGCTCGCGGCGCTGCCCGGCGTGGAGCTGATCGATCTCCCGGACGCGGATCATTGCTGCGGCAGCGCGGGCGTCTACAACCTCACGCATCCCGAGATGGCGGAGGCGCAGCTCGAGCACAAGCTGGCGGCGGTGCGGCGCGTGGATCCCGAGGTGGTGGTGGCTTCGAACCCCGGCTGCATGCTGCACATGGCGCGCGGCGCCGAAGCGCGCGGCATGAAGGCGCGCATGGTGCACCTGGTCGAGGTGCTCGGCCGCGCGTGGCCGGCGCGAGCCTCGTGATGATGGACCGGCGGCGCTTCCTGGTGCGCAGCCTCGGCGCCGCCATGGCGATGGCGCTTCCCCGCTGGACGCGCGGGCAGAGCTCGCCTTCGGACTCGACGGTGAGTGGGAGGGAACCGATGGTCACCCTCGCCGTCGGTGGAGACACCACGCTCGGCTACAACCTCCAGGACCACTTCGATCGCAAGCTCGGCGAAGGACTCACGAAGGACGAGCTGTGGCCGTACTACTTCGGCGGCATCGGACGCAATTGGGGACGCGATGGAGTGGACATCGCGTTGGTCAATCTCGAGTGCCCTTTCACCGAGCGCGGCAAGAAGCTCCCGAAG
Organism: Candidatus Eisenbacteria bacterium; assembly: GCA_035712145.1. Taxonomy (NCBI): domain Bacteria; phylum Candidatus Eiseniibacteriota; species Candidatus Eiseniibacteriota bacterium. The sequence goes on from DASTBI010000153.1 coordinate 16,937, forward strand.
AACTTCAACTTCCGGGCACGTCCCGAGCTGGTGCGGATTCTCAAGGCAGGCTGGGTGGATGTCGTCTCGCTGGCCAACAATCACACCGCGGACTGGGGAAAAGAGGGCATCCGCGACACGATCGACACGCTGAGACGCGCCGACATCGATTACTTCGGCGCGGGCATGAATCTCAAGGAAGCGCGCCGGCCCGTCATTCTCCAGCGCTGGGGGTTCAAGGTCGGTTTCCTCGGCTATTACTTCCAGGCCGAGCCCGACATGCTCGAGCCCAAGGAGGTCTACGCGACCCGGAAGGGAGCGGGCGTGGCGGGATGTTACAAGGACCTCGACTGCATCCGCGCCATGGTCCGCGAAGACGTGGCGGCGCTCGTCAAGAGAGTCGATCATGCCATCCCCTATTTTCACTGGGGCCATGAGGGGTCGTACGCGGTGAGGGACTATCAGATCGAGCTGGCCCACCTATGCGTCGACCTGGGGTGCAAGGCGGTTTTCGGAGCGCATCCGCATCGCCTGCAAGGCATCGAAGTCTATCGCGGGGCTCCCATCTTCTATTCGCTCGGGAACTTCGTGTATGGGGGCATCAAGGAACCCAAGGACACCTTGACCATGCTCGCTCGCGTCGATCTGGCCCGTGACGCGGTCAAAGCCAGCGTTGTCCCGGTCCAGTTCACGCGCTGGCCCGAGGAGCCGTTTCGCCCATTCGTGCTCGAAGGCGCAGCCGGAGATGAAGCGCTCGCGCGGATCGCTGCATACTCCGCTTCGTTCCCCGCCACATTGCCGCAGCTCGAGCCCCATCGTGGGCGCGCGACGTTCGCACCGAGCGACTCGCTGGGGATCGCGCGATGATCGGCAGGACGCTGGCGCGCTATCGCATCGAGGAACAGCTCGGGCAGGGCGGGATGGGTGTGGTCTATCGCGCCCACGATCCCCACCTCGAGCGCGACGTGGCGCTCAAGGTGCTGCCCGAAGGCACGGTCGACGCCGACAGCCGCGCGCGCTTCCGCCTCGAAGCGCTCGCGCTCTCCCGTCTGAGCCACCCCGGCATCGGCACCGCGTTCGACTTCGACCATCAGGACGGCGTGGACTTCCTGGTCATGGAGTTCGTGCCGGGCACCACACTGGCCGCGCGGCTCGCGACCAGCGCGCTCGAAGAAGCCGAAGTGCTCGACATCGGTCTTCAGATCGCCGAGGCGCTCGACGCGGCGCATGAGCAAGGCATCGTGCACCGCGATCTGAAGCCGGCGAACGTCATGGTGACGCCGCGCGGTCGCGCCAAGGTCCTCGACTTCGGCCTCGCCAAGCTTCGTGCCGAGCGGGCTCCCGCGCTGACCGGACCACAGACCATGCTGGGGACGCTTGGCTACATGGCGCCGGAGCAGCTGCTCGGCACCGAGGTCGACGCGCGCGCCGACATGTTCGCCTTCGGCGCGCTGCTCTACGAGATGGCGCTCGGGCGCCCGCCGTTCGGTCATCCTGGAAGCGTGTCCGTCGTTGCCGAGGTGCTCAACCGCCCGGTGACCCCGCTTCGCCAGAAACGCCCGCTGCTCTCGCGCGAGCTCGAGGCCCTGACGCTCCGCTGCCTGGAGAAGGATCCGGCGCGGCGGCCGAGCGCGCGGGAAGCGGCGCAGGAGATACGGAGGATTCGCGCGCGTGATGAGGCGCCGAGCGCGCCGCTGCGCTCCCGGATCGAGTCGATCGCGGTGCTGCCGCTCGAGAACCTGTCACGCGACGCCGATCAGGAGTACTTCGCCGACGGCATGACCGAGGCCTTGATCTCCGACCTCTCGAAGATCCGCGCGCTGCGCGTGATCTCGAGGACCTCCGCCATGCGATTCAAGGGGGTTCGCCAGCCGCTGCCCGACATCGCGCGCGAGCTGGGCGTCGACGCGATCGTCGAAGGCTCCGTGTTGCGCGCCGGCAACCGGGTGAGAATCACGGCGCAGCTCATCGAGGCCGCCACCGATCGCCACCTGTGGGCCGAGCGCTACGAGCGCGATGTCGCCGATGTGCTCGGCATCCAGAGCGAGGTGGCGCAGGCCATCGCCGGCGAGATCCAGGTGCAGCTTTCGCATCAGGAGCGGTCGCACTTCGGCCAGGCGCGCCGCGTGAATCCGCAGGCGCACGAGGACTACCTCAAGGGGCGACACCTGTGGAACCAGCGAACCGTCAGCGCGCTGGAGCGCGCGCTGGAGCTGTTCGAGCGCGCCATCGCCCGCGATCCTTCGTATGCGCCGGCCTTCTCGGGCCTGGCCGATTGCCACAATCTGCTCGCCGACAACAACACGTATCCACCCGAAGTGGCCCTGCCGCGCGCCAAGGCCGCCGCGCTCAAGGCCATCGAGCTGGACCCCAACCTGGCCGAGGCGCACACGTCGCTCGCGGCCACGAGGTTCGAGGGCGACTGGGACTATTCCGGAGCCGAGCAGGAATACCGGTTGGCCATCGACCTGGACCGTGGATACGCGACCGCCCACCAGTGGTACGCCAACCTGCTGACCGCGCTCGGGCGCATGGACGAGGCCGTGGAGCACGCGCTGGAAGCGGTGCGACGCGACCCGCTCTCGTTCATTCTCTACTCCAATGCGGGCGACGCTCTCTACTACGCGCGCCGCTACGACGAGGCGCTCGAGATCTATCACCGTGGCATCGAGCTGGCGCCTGAATTCGGGCAGACCCGCATGGACCTGGCGCGCACGCTCGAGCTGCAGGGGCGATACGACGACGCGATCAAGTCCTACCTGCGCGGCATTGATCTCATGCGCCGCGATCCGGCGCGCTCGTCCGGCCTGGCGTGCGTCTATGCCGCATCGGGGAGGGAGGACGAGGCACGGCGCATCCTGGCCGCGCTGAAGGACTGGGCGCAATCGTCCTTCGTGCCGCCCTACGCGATCGCCTCGGTCCACGCTCGTCTCGGAGAGCACGATGCCGCACTGTCGGAGCTCGAGCGCGGATTCGAGGTGCGAGACCGCGCCATGGTCTATCTCAACGTGAACCCACGTTTCGATGCATTGCGCGGCGAGCCTCGCTTCGGCGAGCTGGTGCGCCGCATGCGTCTCGCTCCTTGAGCGATCGCATGACCGAGCCACGACGGATCCCGGCTCACGCCGTGGCCGCGCTCTTCCTCGAGCGCCAGCACCTCGATCGTCCGCGCGGACGCCGCCTCAGCGCCAAGAGCCTTACCCAATTCGCCGAGGACACGGGCGGGATCCAGCTCGACACCATCAACGTGGTGGAGCGGGCACATCACCTGACGCTGTGGAGCCGCTTCGATGTCTACGACCGGAAGGCATTCGACCGCCTCGGCTACGGCCGCCGTTTGCTCTACGAGTACTGGGCGCACGCCGCCTGCCTGGTCCCGGTCTCCGACGTGCCGATGTGGCGGCACGTCATGGACTCGCTGCGCTGGAGCTCCCGGGGCGAGTCCTGGCAGCGATGGCTCAAGACCAACGCTCGCATCCTGGACGAAGTGGAGAGCGCAATCCGCGAGCGTGGTCCATTGGCGAGCGCGGACTTCGAGGACGTGAAGAAGAAGAAGCGTGGCGGATGGTGGGACCGGAAGCCCGCGACGCACGCGCTGGATTACCTGTGGATGAGCGGCCGGACTGCGGTCCATTCGCGGGTGAACTTTCAGAAACGCTTCGATCTCCTGGAGCGCGTCATGCCGAACGGCGGGTCCCGCGAGCTGCCCGAGGAAGCGGCGTTCTGGCGCTGGCATCTGCGGCGCTCGCTGCACGCGATGGGTGCGGCGACCCAGGCGGATCTGCGCATGTACCTGACCTTCCCGCGGGGGCCCGAGCACCGGCGCGCGGCGCTCGCCGAGGCCCTGGGTGAAGGCGAAGTCGTCGAGGTGGCGGTCGATACCGGGGGGAAGCCGGCCCGTTGGTTCGCGCTCGCGAAGGACCTGAAGGCGCTGGATCGCGCGGGGGCCCGCCGTGCCCCATCACGTGGAACCGCCCTGTTGTCGCCGTTCGACTCGCTGCTCTGGCACCGTGACCGAGTGCGGCGGCTGTTCGGCTACGACTACACGATCGAGGTCTACGTGCCGGCGCCGAAGCGTCGCCACGGTTATTACTCGCTGCCCATATTCCACGACGGACACATCATCGGCCGCCTCGACCCCAAGGCGCACCGGGCCGAGCGCCGGCTCGAGCTCAAGTCGGTCCACTTCGAGCCCTGGTTCGCGGCGAAGAAGACCCCGCCGGGGCCGCTGAAGGCGAAGCTCGACCGTGCGGCGGCGCTCGCCGGGACGGCGGAGGCGATCGTCTCGCTCGCCCGCTTCGTGGGCGCGGATGACATCACGGTGGGGCGCGTGTTTCCCGCTTCGCTCGGACCGGCGCTGCGGCGTGAGCTGGCGGAGAACATCTCCACGACGTCCGCTTCCTAGCCACGACCGGCGCTCCTGACCGGCGCCGCGAGCAAGAGAGCGACGTAGAGCACACTTGCGAGCACCACGATCCCGACGATCGCGGCAGCCGGGAGCGCGACCGGAAAGTCCCTCCGTGCGGACAGCGCGAAAAAGGCCAGTATTCCGATCCCCATCGTGGCCGAGAACACGAGCATGGGGACGAGCAGAACCAGTCCCCAAGGGTGCTGCCTGCGCCCCAGCACACCCACCATGATCATGCCCGGGAGCAGGAACGCGAGATCCAGCACATGGACTGGATTCGTCCAAAGTCCGGTTTCGACCAGCGTCGCGGGAACCCTGGCGGAGAGAGCGTGCGGCACGATCTCCGACAACCAGAGAAGGCTGAACATGACGCCGATCAGGATCAGCAGCAAGCCGGCGCCCCTGCGATGCGGGTGTTCCCGCAATGGCGCGGTCGTCCGCTCCAGATCGAGGTTCACCAGAGTGCCTGCCATCGCGTAAAAGGACGTTCCGAGGACCGCGACATATGCGAGAAACCATCGGTTGAAGTGAACCGCGAAGGCGTAGATGGCGAACGCATAGATGAGATAGAGCAGGCAGCCCAGCCACACGAAGAGCGGGAGAACGCGATCGCGCCGCAGGAGAACCACGCTCCACGAGAGAACGCCGGCCACGAGCAGATTGGCGCAGTCCTGGCCAACAGCTTGAACGGCCCAAGCCGGAGTTTCGCGTGCGTAGGCATCGGATCCGAGGATGCCGGCGAGACTCGTCACGGCGGCCAGCAAGGCAGCGACGATCGAGAGCGCGAGAAAGGTGCGCGACACGCTCATGCCGGGATCCGGCCGCTGTAGAGCTTGGGGATGAGCCAGGGTTCTTTGAGCAAGAGCGCGGCGATGGGAGACGGTGGAACCTCCTTCGAGGCGTTGCGGGCTCGAGCAACGCTTTCGGGCCAGACGAACGGAAGCTCGACGTAATGATCGGGCCCGCTCGCGCTCTCGAGCAGCTCGAGCGTGGCACGCAGCACCGCGCGCTGCCCTTCCGCGTCATGCGGCCGTCCGAGCGGCCGGCTCAACGGGTAGCTGATGCCGGCAAGCCGCGGCACGCCCACCTTGCGCGTCAGATCCGGCATCCAGGACAGCGTGACCGTCGCGATTCCACTGGCCTCGATCCGGCGCTGGACCAGTCCGACGGACCGGGAGCAGAAGGGTCAGACGGGCACGAGGACGGCCGCGTCGACGTCTTCGCGATGCATGGCCGCGGCGATGGCAGGGGCCGTCTTCTCCACCACCTCGGTGGGGTCGAGGATGTACCCCATGGTCGAGTAGTGCGTCGGTGCTGGCCGCCCCACCACGCCTTCGTTTGCCAGCTCGGCCAGACGTCGCATCGGCAGCACGACGTCGAGATCGGCCTCGCCGAACTTCGGATCGATGTGAAGGTGGTAGATGCGGATGTCCTTCTCGGTCGTGCCCAGCGAGATCTTCCGGAAGCTCGGATCGCCCCACCATGGATTCCGCCTCTCGCCCTCCTGATCGAACGGGCGGTCGTCGTTGCGCGCGATCCCGGCCGTGGAGACGAGAGCGACCGTGCAGTCTCGCAGTGGCTTCGAGAGCGGCGTGAAGGGAATCACGCCGGGCTCCTGGCGCGCGGCCCACGCCTTCATGATCTGCCGCGTGGCGAAATCGACGTATTTGTAGGAGTCGATCGCCACGAGATCACCTCGAAGCGCTCGAAACGCTCGGAACGCTCGCCGCGCCACGCGGCGCGAGAAACGGAGCGGTGACGGCGAGGGCTCCCCAGACGAGCGCGATGCCCAGGTACTCCGTGAGCTCGAACGGTCCGATGGCGTTCACGACTTTGTCGTAGGTCATGGCCGACACCAACGCGACCGTGTTGCCGAGGAGCAGTGCCCACCACGCCCAGCCATCGCCCCGCCGAAAGGCGGTGACGGCGATGAGGCTCCCCATCAGCCCCAGGGCCACGTTGTACATGCCGTACGTCCGGAAGAGCACTTCCATGTACGCGGCGGCCATGGGGGCGGTCCTCATCAGCTCCGCCCATGACTCTCTGGAGAAGCCCTCGTAACCGGCAGGAAGAATCGATTTGCCGCCAGGCCCGATCAGACGATCGAGGAACGCGGCCGCCATCAGGCCCCAGGCGAAGAGGCCCACATTGACGATCAGGATCAGGATCGTCGCGACACGGCGGCGACCTTCCATGAACGCGAGCCTTGCCCACGATCAGGGCCGGCAGCTATGGGACTCTTGGATACCTACCGAGTCCGCTTGCTGCGTCCAGCCTTCGGCTTGCTCTTGCCCTCGAGATTGAGCATCACGGCCGCGCGGACGAGTGCTTTCAGGGCCGCCTCATCGATCTTCTCGCCTTCGTGGATGTCGATGGCGCGGCGGACGTTTCCCTCGAGGCTGGAGTTGAAGAGGCGGGAAGGATCCTTCAGCGCCGCTCCCTTGGCGAAGGTCATCTTGACGGCGTTCTTGTACGTCTCCCCCGTGCACACGATGCCGTCGTGAGACCAGACCGGGATCCCCCACTTCCACTCCTCGACGATGTCGGGATCCGCGGCGTGGATGATCTTCCGCACTCTTGCGAGCGTCTTCCCGCGCCACCCTCCCAGCTCCTCGATCCTCTCGTCGATCAAGGCCGACGCGGATTCCACAGGGACGGACTTCTTCATGTGCACCTCCACCGTGCGTTCAATTCGCGCGCCAGCCGCTGCGCCACCTGGTGGCATACGGGAGCACGAACATGTAGAGACCGGTCAACAGGAGCAGAGCCAGTGGAAACAACGGCGAGTAGGTGATCCAGGGAGGTGGCATCTTCCCACCGCCCTGGCCCAGGGCAATGAAGTTCGCGATGACGGTCACCGTGAAGATGATCGAAAGCCAGCGGTGGATCTTCCGAACCCACTTGCTGAGGCTCATGGAACCTCCTCGAGTCAGACGCCGTCATGCTTCGCCGGTCCGTCGCTGCCAGCCGTCGAACCGGGACCCCTGGGGCTCAGCGCTCCATCAGCTGCTTGTAGATGATCTCGTAGGCATGAGGTTCCACGCCGAGATCGCCGTGGAATGGACGATCGAGGGCCAGGACCAGGAAGATCACGAGGCCGATGAATCCCGCCAGCAAGCTGACCTGGACGTGGTGAACGTGTGAGTCGTGAACCGGGAAGTAGTACGCCGAGACGAGGCTGATCAAGGCGCCCAGAACGATCACCAGCCACATGACTCCCGGGAGCGCTCTGTCCACCGAGTCGATCCGCATGTTGCGGACCTGGATCATCTCGTTGTAGGCGGCAATCGCATTGAGCGCGAGAACTTTCTGCGCCTCGGTCGTCGGCTCGAACCTCATGAGCGTCGACTGGAAGCGGTTCATGTACATGACCCCTTCCACCGGGATCTTCCCTCGTCGCAGAAGCGGCCATGCCGAATGGATGACCTGGTACGTGTACGCACGGAGGTGCAGGCGCAGCTCGGTGCTCGCCGGCTCTGGATACTCGCTCACGTTGCGGTAGAGAACCGCCAGCGACGTCGCTTCGTGCTTGGTGATCTCCTTGACCCTCTGGTGGATCTCGAAGACATGCACCGCGATCAGCGCCGTCGCGAGCCCGTAGAACACCATGATCGAAGCCAGCACCGCGGCGAGGAAATCCCCATCGCCTTCGCCGAACTTCAGGCGTGGAAGCCGGTGCTTGCGGAACCAGTGGAGGCCGAGATTCCCCACCAGGACCAGCCCGCCGATCACGAGGGGACCGGACAGGAGCAGAGGCAGATCGAACAGGAAGCTCATGGGAGGGTCTCCTGGAGGGGCTCGATGTCTCGATGAGCGCGCCGCATTATAGGAAGGCGCGATCCGGTGTCGAGCGACGCATCCGAGCCGGCGGCATCCATTTTGATTTGACGAACCAAACTACCAGCCCTACGCTGCCTTCCATGTCCGCCCGAGATGGCCGGCGACTGATGGATCTCTACCCGCGGATCTACTTCGCGTGCCACCAGCGTCACGTCCGGGATCCCCGGACGCGACGCGTGCTGAGCGCCCACCAGGCCAGCATTCTCGATCATCTCGACGAGGTCGAGCCGACGGGCCTGGTCGAGCTCGCGCATCACATGGGAGTCACGGCGTCCACCATGTCGCTCGGTATCGAACGGCTGGTGCGCCAGGGCTATGTGATCCGGGGCCGCGACGCGCGCGATGGCCGCCGTGTGAACCTGTTGCTCTCCCCCGCCGGGCAGCGCGTGCGCGACGCCTCCTCGGTGCTCGATCCCGAGCGGGTCGCGCAGATGCTCGCCCAGCTCTCCACCGCCGAGCGGACCCGGGCGCTCGAGGGTCTGGCGCTGCTGGCCCAGGCCGCTCAGAGGCAGATGCACGCTCTTGCCCAGGCCGGACGCGGCGGGCTCGCCGAACGCCGCTCTCGCGCTCGAAAGGAGGCCTCATGAAGCTGCTGCTGTCGATTCTGGTCGGCATCCTCGGACTGGTCGCCCTGGCGTGGTGCATCGGCCTGGTGATTCCCCGCCGTCACCAGGCGACGCGCTCCGCCAGGTTCGCGAACCGTCCCGAGCAGGTGTGGGCGGTGCTCAGCGACTTCCCGAACTACGCTCGGTGGGCGCCCGAGGTCACCGGTGTGCGACGGCTGCCGGACCGTGACGGGCACCCCGTCTATCAGTTCGAAGGCAAGTGGGGCATGCCGCTCGAGATCGAGTCGATGGAGCCGCCGCGCCTGATGGTCACGCGCATCGCCGATCCGAGCCTGCCATTCGGCGGGACATGGACCTGGAAGATCACTCGCGAAGGCAACGGCACGCGCGTGACCGTGACCGAGGACGGTGAGATCAAGCCGCCGCCGATGCGCACGATGGCGCGCTTCTTCTTCGGCTACACCTCGACCATGGATTCGTACCTCGAGGCGCTCGGTGACGGCCTGGGAGAAGGGATCACCCCCGGGCCTCTCCCGGCAGGAGTCTGAGCATGGGACTCGAAGCGCGCTGCACCGCACGCTACAAGCGTCAGGTCGGAGAGGGTCTCGCCCGGCTCGAGACCACGGAGCTCCGCTTCAAAGGTGAGGACCTGGGCTTCGTCATTCCATTCGCGCGCATGAAGTCCGTCGTGGCCGCTCGGGGCGTGCTCGAAGTTCGGACCGCGGACGAGACGGCGAAGCTCGAGCTCGGATCCAAGGCCGAGACCTGGGCGCTCAAGATCCGCTACCCCAAACCCGTGATCGACAAGCTCGGCGTCAAGGCAGGCCAGGTGGTATCCGTGCTGGGAGTGGACGATCCGGGCTTCCTGAAGGACGCCGGAGCCCGCGCGGCCGAGCTGGTGGTGGGCAAGGTGAAGAAGAACTCGGACCTGGTCTTCTTCGGAGTCACCCAGCGGGCCGAGCTGTCGCGGCTGGCCAGGCTCGAGCAGGCGATGAAGCGGGACGGTGCGATCTGGGTGATCTGGAAGAAGGGCGTCCCGACCTTGAGGGAGGACGACGTGCGCGCCGCTGCGCTGGAGCTCCGGCTGGTCGACGTCAAGGTGGTGGCCTTCTCCGAGAGCCATAGCGGACTCAAGCTGATGATCCGCAAGAACCATCGCTGAGGGCCGTGGTAGCCTTGACCCGTGCGCCCGGCCTCTCCAACCCGCATCCCGTCCAACCTCGCCCTGCTCCTCCTGGCCGCATGGCTGGTATTCGTCCCCGATCTGCACCATGCCCCCGCCCCGCCGGTGGTCGAGCACGAGGCCGAGAAGTACCCGAGCGACTGGTTCGGCATGCAGCGCGCTTTCCCGAATGAAACCATCGACCAGGAGGCCTACCAGGAAGCGCTGAGCTGGGCACGCGTCGAGCGCGCCGCGCTCGACATGACCCAGGCGGGCAGCCCCTACTGGAGCGAAGCGGGGCCGTTCAACATCGCCGGACGCGCCACCGCGCTCGCGGTCGTCCCCGGCGGAACCACGGTCTATCTGGGATCGGCGGCCGGCGGGGTGTTCAAGTCCACGAACTCCGGAACCAACTGGACGCCGGTCTTCAGTGAGGTGCTCTCGATCGGCGCGCTCGCGCTCGACCCCTCGAACAGCAACGTCGTCTACGCCGGCACCGGCGAGGCCAACGCGGCGATCGACAACTACGACGGCGCGGGAGTCTTTCGCTCGACCAACGCCGGACAGGCCTGGACCTCCCTGGGCCTGCAGGAGACCCGCCGCATCGCGCGCGTCGCGGTGGACCCCGCCAACCCCAATCGCATCATGGTCGCGGCGATGGGCGCGCAATTCAGCACCGGACCCCATCGCGGGCTCTACCGGAGCGAGGATGGCGGGCAGAGCTGGAGCAAGGTGCTGTTCGTGAACGACAGCACCGGTGTGTGCGACGTGGTGTTCAATCCCTCGCACAGCGAGACCGTCTACTGCGCGAGCTGGGAGCGCATTCGCCGCGGCACGTACCGCAGGAGCTTCGGCCCGGGGTCGGGCATCTGGATCAGCACCAACAGCGGCACGACCTGGACGAGGCTCACCAGCGGGCTGCCGCCGCCTTCGGACAACGTGGGTCGCATCGCGCTCGGCCTGGCGCCGAGCCGGCCTTCGACGATCTACGCCCAGATCGTCGGCGGCCTCGCGCAGGGCCACAATGGTCTGGGCTTCTGGCGCAGCCTGAACGGCGGGGCGAGCTGGACCCAGATGGCGGCATCCAGCTTCTCCGGCATCTTCGGAGGCTTTGGCTGGTATTTCGGCGACATGCGGGTCTCGCCGACCAACCCTGACGAAGTCTTCTGCCTCGGTCAGAATCTCGCGCGCTCGACCAATGGCGGCGTCAGCTTCAACACCATCACCGGCAACGCGCACGTCGACTTCCACGCGATCTGGATCAACCCGTCGAACCCCTCGCAGCTCTACGTGGGCTGCGACGGCGGATTCTGGTCGGGGTCCCCCCTCGGAAGCTGGACCCCGTCGCTCGACCTGCCGACCATGCAGTTCTACGCCGGCACCATCGATCCCTCCAATCCTTCGAAGCTCCTGGGCGGCGCGCAGGACAACGGCACCAACGCCACCAACTCGGCGCCCACCGCGTGGTATGCCCTCAACATCGGCGGCGACGGCTTCTACTGCGCCGTGGACCCCACCAACCCCAACATCATGTTCGGCGAATACCAGAACATGAGCTCGGGCCGCGGGCCTCTGCGCTCCACGAATGGAGGCGCCAGCTTCGCCCAGCCCTCAGGATTCAGCCCGGGGGATCGCTACAACTGGAATGCGCCTTTCGTGATGGCGCCGAGCGATCACAACATGCTGATCGCCGGCAGCCAACGCGTGTACATGAGCATCGACAACGGGTTGAATTACGTGCCGGTGAGCAACGACCTCACCACCAACAACCAGGTCGGCAACCTCGCCTACAGCACCATCACGACGCTCGACATCGCACCCTCGAACTCCAATTACCTCTACGCCGGCACCGACGACGGACGGGTGTGGCGATCCAAGAACAGGGCCTCGACCTGGCAGGACGTGACCGCCGGACTGCCGATCCGCTGGGTGACGCGCGTGACCGCCGATCCGGTCGATCCCGAGGTGGTCTATGTCACGCTCTCGGGCTACAACCAGGACGAGTTCGGCGCCCACGTCTACCGCAGCACCAACGCCGGCGACACCTGGGCGCCGATCGACGGCAACCTGCCCGACGTGCCCGCAAACGACATCCTGGTCGATCCCGGAAATACAAACCGCCTCTACCTGGCCACCGACATCGGCGTATTCACCAGCCGCGATCTGGGCGGGACGTGGTACCCCCTGGGCGTGGGGCTGCCGCTGGTTCCGGTCGCCGATCTCACCCTCCATCACGCCTCCCGCACCCTGGTGGCGGCCACGCATGGACGCTCTCAGTGGAAGTTCGATCTCAACCAGATTCCGGTCGCGGTGGAGAACTTGCCGGCCCCGCCGCGGCTCGCGCTGCGAGGTCCCACGCCGAATCCGAGTCGCGGCGAAGTGCGTTTCATTGCAGAAGTTTCGCGACCGGGGCGGCTGCGCGCGGAGGTCTTCGACGCCTTCGGCCGCCGCGTCTTGCGCCTGCCCGAGCGAGAGGCTTCGAGCGGACGCGTGACGCTCATGTGGGACGGTCGCGACTCGCGGGGCTCATCCGTGCGCGCGGGCGCCTACTACCTCCGCGTGTCTCACGAAGACGGCGCCGCGGTCACGCGACGGATCGTCCGGCTCGACTGACGCTCGATCGCCGAGCGACCTCGATTCCGACCGCATTTGGCGCGGCCTGGATTATGCAAGCTCTTTCGACCGCTCCAGACCGGGCCGAAATCGACCTGGGGTCGATAATTCCCTTTGAAACTGCGGTTCCGCTTGCTATACAAGCGAGCGAACGCGGGCAACGTCCCGCGCGATCGTCTCGCACCCTTCTCATGGAAAGGAAGGACCTCATGGCGAAGATGATGACCAAGTCCCAGATCGCCAGCCACATCGCCGACAAGTTCGAGATCACCAAGAAGCAGAGCGTTCAGATCCTCGAGGAGCTGGCGACCTTGGCCGCGAAGCAGGCGAAGAACGGCTTCGTGTTCCCCGGCGTTGGCAAGCTGGTCGTGGTCAAGCGCAAGGCTCGCATGGGCCGCAATCCCCAAACCGGCGAGCCCATCAAGATTCCGGCCAAGACGGTTCTCAAGTTCAGGATCGCGAAGGCCATGAAGGAGCTGGCGCTCCGGTAGATCTTTTCCGCAGGTTTTCACGAGGCCCCGGACTTCGGTCCGGGGCCTTCGTGCTTCACCGCGCCAGCGTGGAGACCACCGTGCTCGGCGACGCACCGAGCACGAATCGCGCGATGTGCTCGGCCAAGGTCTGCGGCTGATCGAGCATGAGGAAGTGACCGGCGTTCTCGACCCGCACCGGCTCGACACGCGGCACGCCGTCGTAGCCGAGCGCCTTCGCGACTTGCGGCCAGGTCTCCTTGGCTTCCCATGAATGCGGCGCCAGGACGGCGAGCATCGGCGGCAAGAGCTTACGCATCTGCCCCGCGAGATCGGCGAACAGCGCGAGCCGGATCCAGGACTTCACCATGATCGGCTCCATGCGCGCGACCTCGGCGTAGAGCCGCTCGCCCTGGAGCGAATCGCGGCCGAAGCTCAGGTAGGCTTCGTGGATCAGGCGGTCGTAGTCATGGTCGAGGCGCGCCAGCATCACTTCGCGAGGACCCGGAGGGATCTGCGGCTTGAGCGCGGTCTCGATCAGCACCAGCCCGCGCACGCGCTCGGGATGGAGCAGCGCTTCCTTCGCCGCGACCAGTCCTCCGACCGAATGGCCCACGAGCACCACGGGACCGTCGGTCGCGTCCCGGATCGCCTCGTCGAGCGTCGCCGCGGCCTGCTCGAGGCTGAACGGCGCGGGCATCGGCGACAGGCCGTGTCCCGGCAGCTCGACCAGCACCACGCGATGATGACGCGCGAGGATGCGCGCAGTCGGGAGCCAGTGCTGCATCTGGCTCCCGAGCCCATGGACCATGACCACGGTGGGTCCCTGGCCGAATGCGTAGTACGAAGGCGTCCGGGGGGGACGCAAGCTCTGGCGGCAGACGATGACGACCGCCGCGAGGATCACGAGCAGGAGCAACAGACGTCGCGCCAAAGGTCCATCCCTCCGCGTCCCCAGTCCATGGGGCGCGGAAGGGTTATCGGCGCAGGTGTTGCGCGGCTGAAGGTGGAGCCTCGAGAGTGGCGGGGCTCGCTACTTGGGCTTGGCGGCGAGCATCTGGCGGCTGAAGCGGCCAATCCAGGCGGCGAGCGAATCCGGTTGCTCGCTGGGCGCCAGGAGGCCGGCCTTCTCGAGACGGCGCAGGGTGAAGGGCGACTGCAGCGCCTCATACCCCAGCGAGGTGGCGACCGTGGCGGAGTCCTTGCCGGCCCACAGGCGATCGGTGGCGATGAGCAGCATCGGCGTTCTCACCGTCTGCGCCTTCTCGGCCGGGTCGAAAGTCATCATCTCCCGGAAGTAGGACTTCATGGTCGGCGCCGGCACCTGGGCGGCCTGTGCGTGGATCGCGACGCCTTGAGCCGAGTCGCGGCCCAGACCGAGGTACATGCTCTTGAGGAACTTGTCGTAGTTCAGATCGATCTGGGCCATGAAGCGGTCGAGCATCTGGTCATTCACCGAGAATTGCTTCTTGAGCGTCATCTCGATCGCCACCAGCCCCCGCGCCCGCTCGGGGTGCGCCTCCAGCGCCAGCATCGCCATCAAGGCACCCATGCCCTGGCCCACGACGATCGTGCTCTCCGCCTTCTGCGCCGCCAGCACCGCGTCGATCGCCGCGGCGCCCGCCTGGAGCGTGAACGGATTCGGCATGGGGCTCGAGCCGTGTCCCGGCAGATCCACGAGCACGACGCGATAGTTCGGCAGGAGCTTGCGCGCGGTGGGCATCCATCCCGTGCGCGTGCCGCCGAGGTTGTGGAGCATGACCAGCGTCGGACCCTGGCCGAGGGTGGAGGACTGAAGCCCGGCAGGCGCCGCCCAAACGCTCGATGCCACCGCCATCACCAGTGCTGCCGCCATCAGTCGTCTCATCGCTCCTCCGAGCACTGCCATACCCATCTCCATCGCAAGAGTTCGGCCGGATTGAAGCCCGACTCGAGAGGTCTTGAAAACTGCACATACGTGCACTATGCTGGCTCTCGCCAGGAGCCAGACCGATGCCCGAACTCCACATCGAGCGGATCGACGAAGCGGTCAGCGTGCGCGCGGACTTCCAGGGGGGGGTCGTTTCACCCATCGCCTTCCGCCGCCAGCGCCGCGAGCACAGCGTCTCGCGCGTCAACGCGCGCTGGGTCGAGCGCACCGGCCGTCATCCCACGTTCTTCTTCTCGATCACCGACCAGAGCGGCGACGTGTACCAGCTGCAGTTGCAGTCCGCCGACATGGTGTGGTGGCTCGACACGGTCACGCTGGAGGGATGATGCCGGCCGCGACGGATCGCGCCGTGCTGCACGTCGACATCGACGCCTTCTTCGCCGCCATCGAGCAGCTGCGCGATCCGCGTCTCGCGGGCCAGCCGGTGATCGTGGGCGCGGGCGTGATCGCGTCGTGCTCGTACGAGGCGCGGCGTTTCGGGCTTCGCGCCGGCATGCCGCTCGGCGAGGCACGGCGTCTCTGCCCGCAGGCCGTCATCCTCGAGGGACACGCTCAGATCTATCGCAGCTTCGCGGAGGCCATATTCGAGCGCTGCCGCGAAATCTCGCCCAGCGTCGAGACCTTTCTCGACGAGGCCTACTGCGATCTCACCGGCACCGGCCGACTCCACGGCGATCTGCTCGAAGCCGCGCGGTCGCTCAAGCAGCGGGTCCGCGAGGATACCGGCCTCACGGTGACCTGCGGCCTCGGACCCAATCGGATGCTGGCGAAGCTCATCGGCAAGACGTCCAAGCCCGACGGGCTCGCGCGGCTGCTGGCGGCTGACGCCGACGCCTTCCTGCGCGATCGTCCCATCGAGCAGCTCGCCGGGGTGGGCCGGGCGCACGCCCGGACACTGCGCTCCATGAACCTGCGCACCATCGGCGACCTGCGCGCGCTACCGGTCGAGGCGCTCACGGCGCTGTTCGGCGTCATCGGCCGCCAGCTCTTCGATCGCTGCCGCGGCAACGACACCGCGCCGGTCCACGCGCGCGAGGTGCCGCTGTCGATTTCCCGCGAGACGTCGTTTCATCGCGACACCGCCGATCGCGCGGAGATCGAAGGAATGCTCGAGTACCTGGTTGGACGCGCGTGTCGCACGGCCCGAGAGCTCGACCTCGAGGCACGCACCGTGGCCGTGCGACTGCGCTATGCCGACCAGGAAGGCGCCGAGCAGGCGCGCTCGCTGCCGGCGCCGAGCGACGCCGATCCCGTGGTGCTGACGCTCGCGCTCGACCTGCTGCGCCGCCAGTTCACCCGCCGCGTGGCGCTCCACGGCGTGGGCGTCACGCTCTCGAGCTTCGAATCACGGGTCGGCGAGCAGGGCGAGCTGTTCGACGCCGGCGCGAGCTTCCGCCGCGAGTCGCTGCTGCGCGCCTTCGACGACGTGCGGGGCGCCTACGGACACGGCGTGCTGGTTTCGGGTCGCGCCCTTCATCTCAAGGGACGGCTGGCGGAAGATCGGCACGGATTCGTGCTGCGTACGCCGTCTCTCACTCAATGAGGAGCCCATGAAGCCATCCAAGCTGCTCGGTCTGCGCACCGCCATCTATTTCGTCGACGACCTCGACCGCGCCAAGCGCTGGTACGCCGAAGCGCTCGGCGTCGAGCCCTACTACGACACGCCCTATTACGTGGGGTTCAACGTCGGCGGCTTCGAGCTCGGTCTCCATCCGGCCAACGACAAGAAGAAGCCTGGACCCGGAGGCGTCGAGGCGTACTGGGGGGTCCAGAGCATGAACGACGCGTGGCCCCGCCTGCTGAGCCTGGGCGCCCATGCGGTCGACGAGCCGAACGACGTCGGCGAAGGGATCCTGGTGGCCGCGGTGGCCGACCCATTCGGAAACCTGCTGGGCCTGATCGAGAACCCGCACTTTCCCAACCAGGCTTAGCTTCCGGGCTGGACGAGGCTCCTCGCGATGCCGATAACCCAGCATGACTGTACCGGCAAGACAGGAGCCCCGGCCTCCCCAGATCGAGCGGCGCCGGTGGCGTCGCGGCGCCGTCTCCCGGCTGCTCACAGCGCCCTTGCCGACGGCGGCGATCGAGTCGCGCGTCGGCGGCATGGCCACAACGGCGGCGCGGGCCTGGCCGTGGATCGCGCTGGTGCTCGGGATCGGTGTCGTGGCGGGTCTTCTGTGGTTCGTGTGGACCGTGCGCGGCCCGGTCATCATCGCGCGCCACCGGCCCGAGGCGCTCTGCTTCGCGCTGGCGCAGGCGCGTTACACGCCCGTCATGGTGGTCGAGCCGGGAGCCGCGGTGGTGCGAGGTCGCTTCAGCGACCAGACGCCGGTCGCGCTCGCGGTGCGCGACGCCATGCATTTCACCGACGACATGGTGATCCAGGAGTCGCTCCAGCGCGTGGGCGACTACGAGGTGGCGTCGCTCTGGCTGCGGATTCCCGGGGGCCGCGGCCACTGGCTGGTGCTGGCGTGGATGGAAGCCTCGGACCTCGAGATGGCGAGCTTTCGTTTCGACAGCGACGAGACCGACCTGACGCCGGACGAAGTGCTGTGGGGCAACCGCCTCAAGCGCGAGCTGCTGGTGGCGCGCAACTTCCGCGCCGGCGAGGTGCCGGTGGTGCGCCTTCGCGGCGAAGCGCCGCGCCGCTTCGGACCGAAGGCCGCGGAGCGGTAGAGCACGCGTGTAAGTTCTTACTGTCCCCGGGGACAGCAAGGAATTACAACCCGTCGCTTCAGCGACGGCGAGATCCCGATGCGGCGCGTGCGCCGCGGGTCACCCGGCGGTGAGCGACTTCGTCCCGCTGCGCGTGCGCTCGCACGGCTCGCTGCTCGAGGGCGTGGCTTCGCCCGACGCGCTGCTGGAGCGCGCCGCGGCGCTCGGCTACCGCGCGCTGGCGCTCACCGACCGCAACAACCTCTACCTGGCGATCCGCTTCGTCCAGACCGCGCGCCGGCTCGGCTTGAGCCCGCTGCTCGGCGCCGAGATCGCGCACGGCGGCCGCGCCGCTCTGCTCCTGCCGCTCGATCGCCGCGGCTACGCGCGCTTGTGCGAGCTGCTGACGCAGCGCGCGCTCGACCCGCAGTTCGACCTCGTCCGAGCGCTCGGCGAGCGCGCCTCGGGCCTGTCCATCATCGTCGAGTCGGCGGGACTCGCGTCCTCGCTGCTGGCGGCCGGCGTGCCGGCGGCCGGCGGATGGACGGTTTCCGGCGCGCCCCGGCCCGGCGCCAGACCGGGTGGTCTGTGGCTCGGCCTGCGCGGGTTGCCCGAAGAGCGCCGCGGTCTCCCCGAGCGACTCGCGGCGGCGCGCGCGCTCGGCCTTGCGGTGGTGGCCACCGGTGACGTGCTGCTGCTGGCCCCGGACGATCACGAGACCCACCGCGCCGCGGTCACGGCCGCGGCCGGCGATCTGCTGGACCGCATGCCGCGCGAGGCGTTCGCGAGCCCGTCGGCGCTCCTGGCGCCGCCCGGCGCCTGGGCGCGACGCATCCAGGCGGTCTGCGCCGGCGCGGGCGTTCCCGAGGCGGCGCGGCTCGCGCTGCTCAACAACAGAGCACTGGTCGAGCGCTGCCGGCTGGAGCTGGATCTCGGGATGCCGATCTTCCCGATCGCCCCGGTGCCGGATGGCGAGAGCCGGCCAGGCTACCTGCAGCGACTGGGACGGGCGGGCGTCGAGCGGCGCTACGGCCGTGGCGCGGCCCGGGCCGCCCGCGCGCTCGCGCTCGAGCGCGTCGAGTGGGAGCTCGGACTCATCGAGCGGCTCGGCTTCACCGATTACTTCCTGCTGGTCGCCGACATCGTCGAGTTCGCCCGCGGCCGGGGCATTCCCACGGTGGGCCGCGGCTCGGGCGCCGGATCGATCGTGGCGTACGTGCTCGGCATCACCAACGTCGATCCGATCCGCTACGGACTCTACTTCGAGCGCTTCCTTCATCCCGCCCGGCGGGACTGCCCCGATCTCGACATCGACCTGTGCTGGAAACGGCGCGACGAAGTCATCGAGCACGTCTATCGCACCTACGGCGACGAGCACGTCGCGATGATCTCGACCCATGCCACGCTGGGCGCCCGCTCCGCGTTTCGCGAGACCGCCAAGGCGCTGGGGGTGCCGAATCGCCGCGTCAACCAACTCGCCAAGCGCATCCCGCGCTCTCTCCAGCCCCCCTACGTCGAGCGCATGAGCGCGCTGCCGGAAGCGCGCGGCGTCGACTGGCGCGAGCCGGTGCTGGCGCGCGCGCTGACCATGGCCGAGCGGCTCGACGGCGCGCCGCGACACTTGTCGATCCACTGTGGCGGCGTGGTGATCGGCGACCGGCCGCTCAACTGGTACGTGCCGCTCGAGCGCGCGGCCAAGGGCATCGTGGTCACCCAATTCGAGATGCGCGCCATCGAGGCCATCGGGCTCGTGAAGATGGATCTGCTCGGCAACCGCGCGCTGTCGACCATCGGCGAGTGCGTCACGCTGGCGCGCCGTCGCGGCGTCGAGATCGATGTCGAAGCCATTCCCGATCCCGACCCCGCGACCGCCCGGCGGCTCGCGGCCGGCGACACGCTGAACGCGTTCCAGCTCGAGTCGCCCGGCATGCGGAACCTGATGAGGATGCTGAGGGCCACCACGCTCGACGACACCATCGCAGCGGTCGCCCTCATCCGTCCCGGGCCTGCGGAGTCGGGCATGAAGGAAGCCTTCTGCCGCCGCCGGCGCGGGCTGGAGCAGCCCACTTACCTGCACCCGCGACTCGAACCGGTGCTGCGCGGCACGCACGGCGTCATGCTGTACGAAGAGGACGTGATGCGGGTCGCGGCCGCGCTCGCCGGCATCCCTCTCCATGAGGGGGACGAGCTGCGGCGGGCGATCGGCGCGGCGCGCACCGAGGAAGAGCGCGCCTCGCTCGAGCGCGGGTTCGTGCAGTGCGCGCGGCGCGCGGGGGTCGACGAGGACACGAGCCGCGCGGCGTGGCGTGAGCTGGCGCGGTTCGGCGCCTACGCGTTCTGCAAGGCGCACGCCGCCGGCTACGGCACGCTGGCGTACCAGTGCGCCTACCTCAAGACCCACTGGCCGTCCGAGTTCGCGGTCGGGATCCTCAACCATCACGCCGGGATGTACGAGACCTGGGTGCACGTCGACGATCTCCGGCGGCAGGGCGTGCGCTTCATGGCCCCGTGCGTGCAGCGCTCGTCGTGGGACGCGACGCTCGAGGATGGCGCGGTCCGCGTCGGCCTGTCGCGGGTCCAGGGTCTCGCCGAGACCACGGCGGCTCGGATCACCAGGGCCCGCTCGGCACGGCCCTTCGCGAGCCTCGCCGACCTCGGCGATCGCGCGCGGCCCACGCTCCCCGAGCTCGAAGCGCTGATCCTGTGCGGAGCGCTCGACTGGACCGCGCGCACCCGGCCCTCCTTGTTGCTGGAGGCGCGCACGTCCCACGCCGCCGTCCCCCGGCGTCCGAGTCCCGTGGCGGCGCTGGTCGGTCCCGAGGGGGTGGAGCTGCGCCCCGAGCCGCGGCCCGCGATCGCCGTTCCCGAGCTGCCGGAGTTCGACCTCGCCGAGCGCGTACGCGGCGAGCGAGAAGCCTGCGGTCTTTGGTTCAGCGCTCATCCTCTCGACGTCGCCGCGGATCTTCCGTTGCTACGGGGCGTCACTCCCGCCTCGCAGGTGGAGCGCAGCGTCGGCCGAAACGTGGCGGTCGCCGGCCTTCCGTGCGCCTACCGCCGCGTGGAGACCAGGCAGGGTGAGCTGATGTTGTTCATGACGCTCGCCGACACGACGGGGCTGGCCGAGTGCGTGCTGTTCCCGGACGCATACCGTGCCCAGGCCGGAGCGAGGCATGGGACGATCCTGCGCGCCGAAGGGCGCGTCGACGAGACGCTGGGCGCTGTGACGGTCGTCGTCGATCGCGTGCTGGGATGATCCGGGATCCCGCATCCGGCGCGGCGAAGAAGAGTGTTGACGAAACGCTCCGGCAAGGAGCCAAATAGTGGCTGACGTCGGGGGTCACCCGGCCCTCGGCGTGATACCGCCCGCCGAATACAGTGGGCGCGGCCCAGGTGGGAACCTTGCAGGGGGACCGCCGGCCATAACTCGGGAACGCCGACGCGAGGTGGACTCCGGTGTTGATGTCACCGAAGCCTATCGAGCGTCGGCCCTTTTGTTCCCCGATACACGTCGCG
>DASTBI010000154.1 GCA_035712145.1 Candidatus Eisenbacteria bacterium
CATGGGGCCTCCGAGGAGAGCGGAGTCTGGTTTCTCGAGAAGTGATTCCGGCCGCAGCGTGCGGGGGGTGGCTGGCAACGCGGCAGTCGAAGGCTACCAGCCCGGCTGATCCGCGGTCCAGCTTTCAAGCGGGCCGCAGAAAAGCCCTCGGTCATCGCTGGCCGAGGGCTCTCTCACACCTCTGCACTAATCGGTGTTCTTGGGCGCCGCCATCTCTTTTCGCAGCGCCTCGATCTCCTCACGAAGTTTCCGCAGCTCCTGCTGCACGGCCTCCTGCTCCGTCGGCGGCGCCACCAGCGCCACGGTGACGTCGCGCTCTTCGGTGCGCCGCAGTGTGTGCAGCGTGATTCCGGCGGGCGCGGCACTCAACGCGTGCACCAGCGTTTCGACGCTGCCAATGGCTTGACTTCCCGCCCCGGTGATCACGTCACCGGCGTGGATTCCGGCGCGATCGGCTTGCCCGCCGGACTCCACCTCGAGCACCAGGACACCCTCCGCCTTCGAGGCGCCCAGTGCCGACGCCAATGCGCGATTCAGGTTCGCGCACTGGAGGCCGAGCGTCGTCAGCGGATCCGTCTTCGGCTCGGCAACCGCGGCCTCGGTCGCCGGCGGCTGGGCGGTCTCCACGGCCGCCACATTCGCTGTCGGCGGCGCCACGGCGACGGTCGCAGCCGGCGCCGCCGCGACAGGCTCGGGCGCGGGCGCGGGAACTGGCTCCATGGTTCTGATCTTCATCACCTTGCCGTTGTTCCGCACGATGGTCACGGGAATAGGCTGGCTCTGATCGACGCGGGAGTGCGCGGTCACGAGATCACCCACGTTCCTCAGCGAAGTGAACCCCACGGCCACGAGGATGTCGCCGGGCACGATGCCGATGCGATCCGCGGGGCCGTCCGATTCGACTTCGGTGACGCGAATACCCGCTCTCGAGTACGCGTACTGCTCGCGCCAACCATCGCTGAGAGGTGCGACCTTGACTCCCATCCATGATCCTGGGCCCGAAAAGGATTGGGCACGAGAGCTGGATGACCAGGCCGACGTCGCGACGATCGCAATCATCGACGCTGCTGCGAAGCCTCTGATGAGATGCGACATGATTGAACTCTCCTCCTTCCAATGCGCCTGCTCGGTGCGGCCATGAACGGGTCGCGGCATGGCGGCGCAGCTGGAGGAGGCCGACGATCATGCGGCCGATGTCTCAAAGTTCTTCGCGTTCCATCGCTGATCGTCGGCGTTGTCCGTTGCGTTCGTGCCGAAACCACAGCGTGCGGCCGTGCACATTTCAAGATCGTGCAGAGATCGAATCGATCCGACACGGCCACTCGAGGCTACCGGGGTAAGCTCCGCCTCGGTGGCCACTTGGGTCTACCCGGCTAAAGTTGATTCTAGAGCCGGATTTGGTCCCATTGCACTGACTTTCACGCGCTCGCGGTAGTTCGCTCCCATCGGGACCCGGTGGAACAGCAGGGACCCAAGCGGAGGTCATCCACCCGCGCCGGTCGACGGCTACCTGAGGCGCTACGCCTACCCTCCCGCGGGTCATCGACCGGGTTCGGTGCCGGAGCGCGGCCGGCCGGGGTCATCGATGCCCGACCGTAACGCCGCCCGGGCAGGCACAGAGGACGTTCGACGTTCTCCCGTGAGGCTGGTCGAGAGCGTCAGGGTTTCCAGTCGACCTTGTGCTTCTCGAGGTAGTCGTCGACGGCCGCGCCGACGGTCGGATGGAAGTTCTCGGGACCCAGCCGCTCGAACAGGCCGAAGCGCTTCAGCTTGTCCTTGACCGGGTCCTTCATCTCGGCGAAGTCCAGCTCGATCTGCGCTTCTTCCAGTGTTCGGTCGAGCTCGGCGAGCATGTCCGCCGAGGTCACATCGATGCTGGTCACCGGCTCGGCCGCGATCAGGAGCTGGCGCACGGGCGTCGGCGATTCCTCCAACGCCTCGAGCACGCGCTTGCGAAACTGCTCGGCGTTGGCGAAGAAGAGCGGCGCGTCCCAGCGGAACAGCACCAGGCCGGGCACCCGCCGAGCATCGGGATAACGCGTGATGTCGTGGTAGCCGCGGACCCCGTCCGCGCGCCCGAGCACGGCGGAATGCGGGCGCCAGCCGTCCCATAGGAACTCGATCACGGCCGCCACGATGGCCAGCCCGATCCCCGCGATCGTGCCGAACACCACGACTCCGGCGGTGCAGGCGATCGAGAGCCAAAACTCCCAGCGCTGGATCCGATGGACTCGCCGCAAGTCGGCCAGCTCGAAGAGACCGATGGCCGAGGCGATCACGACCGCGGCCAGCGCGACGTTCGGCAAATCCTCGAGAAGCGCCGGAGCGAAGGCCACCAGCGAGGCGACCGCCAGCGCCCCGACCACGCCGGTCATCTGCGTCTTGGCTCCCGATGCCTCGGCGACCGGCGTGCGCGAGGAGCTGCTGCTGATCGGGAAGCCCTTGAAGAGTCCGCTGGCCAGGTTGGCGGCGCCGAGGCCGATCAGCTCCTGGCTGGGATTCACCGGCGCGCCGGACTTGGAGGAGTAGGTTCGAGAGAGCACGGTGGTGTCGGCAAACGACACCATCGTGACCGCGAGCGCGCCGGCCAGGATGGCATTGATCTCCTTGAGATCGAGATCGGGCCACTCGAAGGTTGGAAGCCCTTGCGGAAGCAAGCCCAGCACTTTCACCCCGCGCTCTTCGAGGCCGAGCCAGACCACGGCGAGGGTCGCCCCTGCCACCGCGAGGAGGATGCCGGGCACGCGCTTGAAGCGCTTGAGCACGAGGATGACGAGGAGCGTCGCGGCGCCGACCGCGAAGGTCAGAAGGTCCGTTTGACCCGCGAACACCTGCCGCGCCACGAGCCACAGGTCGCGGAGCGGCTCCCCGCGCTCGATCGAGAGGCCGAGGAGCTTCGGCAGCTGGCTGATCAGCACCACGATCGCGATGCCGTTCATGTAACCGTAGCGGATCGGCTTCGAGATCAGCTCGGTCACGAAGCCGAGACGAAAGACACCGGCCAGAATCAGCACCAATCCGGAGACGATGGCCATGCCGGCGCCGAGCGCGACGGCGCGCGCCGGATCGCCGGCCGCGAGCGGCGCGATGGCGGCGAAGATCAGGGGCGCCAGGGACGAGTCGGGACCGAGCACCAGGATGCGACTCGGGCCAAACAGCGCGTACGCCACCAGGCACACGATCGTGGCGTAGAGCCCGTTGATCCCCGGGATGCCCGCGGCGTGCGCGTACGCGATCCCGGCCGGAACCAGCATGGTGGCGAGCACCAGGCCGGCCATCAGATCGCTCGGCAACCATCCGATCCGGTACTCGCGCGCGATGGCGACGCCGGGAATCCAGCGACGCCAGCCGCGGGGCTCGCGCGGCGCCGCAAGGCGTCCAGGAACCTGAGGCTGTCCGGCCGCGACGTCGCTCCTCGCCCCGCGCACCCCTCCCCGCTCCGCCACGAAACCTGCCTAGGTGTGCGAGGCCTTGCGCCGCGCGCCGGCCAGCACCTCCCACAACGCTCGCCCGGTCGCGATCCAGCCTATGACCCCGCGCGGACGCACCATCGTGAGCGCCGCCATCGCGGCCCCGATGCCGGCGCCGAGCCAGGGGGTTCGTTTCAAGCCGCGCACGAACGCCAGACCTCGATCGACGACGCGGACCGGCTTTTCCAGCTCGCCGAGAAGCCGAGCGAGCTCGGCCCGCTCGTGCGCCGCACGCTCGACCAGCTGGGCGCGACGGGCATGCAGCGCTTCCCGCTCGCTCATCGCCGGCCTCGGATGCGATCCCGGTCCTTGCGGAGCTCGGCCAGCGTGGTCGCGAACATCGGCGGCCGGTGCTTGAGCCAATGTCTCATCCACAACGCCCCACCCACGGCGCCCAGCAACAAGATCAGCGCGCCGATTCCGATCGCGGCCAGACGGTTGGATTCTCCGACGGCGAGCACGACGAACAGCAGCGCGAAGATGAGACCGACCTGCAGGCAGAAGAGCACCGTGAGCGCGACCAGAATCAGCCGCACCAGGTTGAGGCGCTCTTCCTTCACTTCGGTGGAGAGGATCTCCAGCCGCGTCGTCACCACCTGAAGCAGGTTGTGGCCGAGGCGGTGAAGTGAAGCGACGAAGCCGCCTTCGCGCGGCGGGTCCGATTCGCTGTTCATGGCGGCCTCAGCGCCGCGCGATCAGAACGCCGACCACCACTCCCGCGGCCGCGGCGAGGCCCACGGCGCCCCATGGATGCTCATGGACGTACGCGTCCGTCGAGCGCGCGGCCTCTTTGGCGCGATCGACGACCTCGAGATCCGCCACGCGCTGCCGCGCCGCCCGGATGGTCTCCTCCGCGCGCGCCCGCGCGGCCTTGATGCGATCGCCGGTCGCGCTGGTCGTTGCCTCGAGCAGCTCCTGCGCGTCGGCGATGACGGCTTTCATGTCGACGACGAGCTGTTCGCGGGCATCGTGGATCGTTCCTGGGGTCATGGCGGGCCTCCTTCGGCTCGAGCCGCTCGTGCGGCTCCTGAAGTGGATTCCTTGCGGTCAGGGGGAATGAATCTACTGGAAGTCCGAAAGCGATGCTCGTCGTGTTACCGTTCCCCGCTTCGACCCCCTTCGAGGAGGCTCGGTGTCCGGGATCACCCGCCATCCCAAGGTTTCCACGCGAGCGCTGCCGGCGCTGGTGGCTTCCGCCTGGCTCCTGCCCTCGCTTGCCTTCGCGCAGCTCCGGATCATTCCCGACCCGTCCAGCGTCCAGACCGGATCGGGCCGGCTCGCTCTGACGGGCGCCGTGACCATCGCGGTCGGCAACGACGCGGAGGACCGCTTTGCCGCGGAGCTGCTCGGCGAAGAGATCCGCGCCGCCACGGGCAAGGATCCGCGCGTGGTTCAAAGCGGCAGCGGCACGATCGTCCTGCGCCGCGACGGGAGTCTCGCCGCGGCGGGCGACGAAGGCTACCGGCTCGAGGTGAAGAGCGGTGGCGTCACGGTGACGGCCCGCACCGCCGCCGGTCTCTTCTACGGCGTCCAGACCCTGCGCCAGATGATCGAGCCGGCGGGCATTCCGGTGGCCACGATCGAGGACCGCCCGGCCATGCGCTGGCGAGGCGTGCACGACGACATCAGCCGCGGACCGGTGCCGACCGTCGAGGCGCTCAAGCGCCGCATCGCGATCCTCGCCGAGTTCAAGGTCAACCTCTACGCGCTCTACTCCGAGCAGGCGATCGCCTATCGCAGTGAGCCTCTGGTCGCCAATCCCGGCGGCGCGTTCACGCCGGAAGAGCTTCGCGACGTATCGGCCTTCGCGAGCCGCCACCACGTCGCCCTGATGATCGAGCAGCAGGTCTTCGGCCACCTCGACCGCCTGCTCGGCTACGAGCGCTACAAGGAGCTGGCCGAGACGCCGCTCTCCGGCGCGCTCGCTCCCGCGAATCCCAAGAGCCTGGCGCTGGCGGAGACGCTGCTCACCGAGGCCGCGTCGTATTCCTCCGCGCCGTTCGTCCACGTCGGCGGCGACGAGATGACCGAGATCGGCAAGGGCCAGTCGCGCGAGCTGGTGGCGAAGCGAGGGCTCGGGAACGTCTATGTCGACTGGCTCGCGCGCCTCGACCGCACGCTCGCGGCACGCGGCAAGCGGACCATGTTCTGGGGCGACTTCATCGAGTCGCATCCCGAGGTTGCGGCCAGGCTTCCCAAGAGCGCGGTGGCGGCGGTGTGGGACTACTCGGGACGCGAGAACTTCGAGTCCCGGCTGGCGATCTTCCGCAATGCCGGCGTGGACGTGTTCGTCTGCCCAGGCGCCATCAACTGGAGCCGCATCTTCCCCAACCTGTCGATCGCGATTCCCAACATCCGAGGTCTCACCCGCGAAGGCCAGAAGAAGGGCGCCCTGGGCCAGCTGACCTGCACCTGGGACGACAACGGCGACGCCCTCTTCGGGCTGTGCTGGTATCCGGTCCTCTACGGCGCGGCCGCGGCGTGGAAGAGCGGCGACTACGATCCCGAGCGCTTCCGGCTCGCGTTCGACTGGGCCTTCCTGCGCAGTCCGGGGCACGAAGCCGCGGATGCCGTGGCGAGCGTGGCGAGCGCCCACACCATCCTGCAGAGCGTGCGCCCGATGGACGCGACCATCGAGTTGTCGTGGCTCAACCCGGCGCGCGGCAGCCTCGACCGGCGTCTGCTCGGCATGATCGGGGCGCCGACGCTCGACCTGCGGCGCGCGCAGGAGCAGGCCATCGAGCAGGTCGAGCGTGCACGGGTGAAGGCGCGACGCAACGCCGACCAGCTCGACTACGTGGCCTTCGCCGCGCGCCGGCTCCACGCGATCGGGCAGCGCGCGATCCTGGCCGAGCGGCTCAAGGCGTACTACCAGGACGCCTTCGACCACCAGAAGACCAAGGACAAATCGGCCCGGGTGGTGGATCGACTCAACGCCATCCTCGGTCTCATCGCGCAAGGCCGCGAGCAGAGCGCGATGCTGCGCGACGAGTACCAGCGCCTGTGGCTGGCCGAGAATCGGCCCTACTGGCTCGGCAACGTGCTCGCCGAGTTCGACCGCGATCTCCAGGTCTGGGCCGAGAAGTGGGACCGCATCCGGGTGGCCCTGGTCGAGTTCCGAAATGGCACGCCCCTGCCCGCCCCGGAGGCGCTGGGGCTCGGCGCCTGAGCGCCTCGCTCACTCCGGCGCGGCGTCGAGGACTCTCCTTGCAGGACATGAATCCGAGGCATTAGCCTTCTTGCCCCGTGCCGGCAGGATGCCGGCTCCCGCACCACCCCAATCGAAGGCTCATCGATGCGCGATTCCGCTTCACGCGCACCGCGTCGCGACGTGCGTGCCCTCTGGCTCCTTGGTCTGCTGCTCGTCGTGGCGGCCCCTCTCGTGTTCGCCCAGCAGCCTCCGGCTCAGCCGACGAGTCCCTTCTGGGGAACGTCGCCTCCCAACAACCCCAATCCCTTCGCGTCCCCGCTGCCCCAGCCGGCTCAGGCTTCGCCTCGGCAGCCGGCGTCGCCGGTGATCGCCCGGGTGGAAGGGCGTGAGATCACCGAGGACGAATACGACAAGATCGCGGATCCCTACTTCGCCCAGCTCAAGGCGCAGTTCGGAGCGAGCTTCGATCGCAACATGCAGCGCACCGCATCGCTCAACGTCCTCGACGAGCTGATCAAGCGGGAGCTGCTCGCGATCGAGTCGCAGCGCCAGAGCACGCCGGTCACGCAGGAGGACATCGACAACGTCATCAAGGACCAGCCGTTCTTCATGACCGACGGCAAGTTCGACCCGGTGAAGTTCAGCAGCTACAAGTCGGATCCCCGGTCCAACTACCAGCTCATCCTGCCCCAGATCAAGCAGACCGCGCAGATGCGAAAGCTCGACGAATCGCTGCGCCAGCGATTCAAGCCCACGCAGGCCCAGGTGCGCGCCGAGTGGGCAAAGCGCTATGACCAGGTGCGCTTCAAGCTGCTGCCGCTGCTGACCCGCGAGATGCCGATCGAGCCCGAGGCGCCCGAGGCGGAATGGGCGCGCTACTACCAGGCGCATCCCGACGAGTTCGCCAAGCGCACCCGGGTGCGCCTTCGCTACCAGCGTCTGCCGCTTCCGGCCGAGGGCGACTCGACGCGCGCGGACGAGGAGAAGAAGGCGCTCGCGCGGGCCCGCGGCATCGCGGACTCGCTGCGCCGCCGAACCCTGGCCGATACCACCGAGCGCTTCACCGACACCGGCTTGTTCGAGATTCCCGCCCCCATCATCCCCAGCCTCGGCCGGGTGCAGGGCCTGAACGACACGCTCGCCAAGGCGGACACCGATTCGACCATCCGGGTGGTGGGACCCTACGTCGCGTCCGATGCGGTGTTCGTCGGATCGATCGTCGAGCGCCTACCCAAGCAGGTGCCCCCGATGCGGGAGGTGCTGGGCGAGGTCAAGCGCCGCGCCGACAGCGAGCACCGGCGCCTGACGGCCGAAGCCGACCGCCGCGCCTATTACCTGGCGCACCAGGACAAGTGGCGTGGCACTCGCGCCGCCATCACCCGCGTGACGCTCCGCGAGTCGGCGATCGCCACGCCCAAGCCGCCGACTCCTCAGGAGGTCCAGCGCTGGTATGCGCAGCACGGGCATAGCCTGTTCGGCAAGCCCGACACCTCGAAGGCCTGGATCCCGCCGCTTTCGGACTCGCTCCGTGTTCTGGTCGCCGCCCGCATCACGCAGGAGCAGCGCGCCAAGGCGGCCCACGATGCGCTGGCCAAGATCGTCACTGCGCTCCGCGGCTCTCGCGATCCCCGCCCGATGGCGAAGTCGGCCGGCGCCGCGGTCGAGAGCCTGACGATCTATGCGCTGACGTCTTCCGACACGCTGTGGAGGTCGCCCTTCCTCGATTCTCTGCGCAACACGGCGCTCGCGAGCAAGGGAGTGGTCCAGGGGCCGCGGCTCTTCAACGCGTGGTGGGCGGTATGGAGGATCGACGCGGCGGATACCGGGTTCGTTCCCACCTACGAGGCGGCAAAGGCCCGCTCGGACATCGACTTCAATCAGGAGAAGCTGAAGAAAGACGAGGCCGAGGCGCGGGCTTACTTCGACCAGCACCGCTCGGAGTTCAAGACGCCGCTCAAGTACGCGCTCGACTACGTCGCGGTCACGATCCCACCTGCCGACTCCATGAAGGTCACCGACGCCGAAGTGCGGCGCCGCTACGACGCGACCCGCGAGACCTATCGTGAAGAGGAGCAGGTGAAGGCACGGCACATCCTGTTCTCGACCCGAGAACAGGGCCCGGATGTCGACAAGAAAGCCAAGGCGCGCGCAGACTCGCTGCTGGGTGGGATCCGCAAGAACGGCGGCGACTTCGCCGAGCTTGCCAAGCTCTTCTCGCAGGAGCCGGGTGCCGCGAACCGCGGCGGTGATCTGGGCTGGTTTGGACGCAAGCGGATGGTGAAGGAATTCGAGGACGCCGCCTTCGCGCTCAAGCCGGGTGAGATGAGCCCGGTGGTGAAGACGATGTTCGGGTACCACATCATCAAGGTGGAGGATCGGAAAGCCGCGGGCATCAAGCCGTTCGACGAGGTGAAGCCCGGACTCAAGGCGCAGATGGCGCAGGCGCGGGCCGACTCGAGCGCCATGCGCGCCGCCAGCACGCTGCGCCGCAAGCTGGCCGCGGGCGGCGACGTGAAAGCCCTGGCCGCGCCGTACGGAGGCATCATCGGGGCCGCGCCGATCGCGGCCAACGAGAACGTGCCCGCCCTTGGCATGGTGACGGGACTGAGCCAGGACCTTCCCACGATGACCACCGGCAAGTGGGCGGCGAAGAGCTATCGCGCGAACACTCGTTACGCCGTCTTCCGCCTGCGTCAGAAGCTCCCCGCGCATCCCGCGGAGTTCACCGAGGCCAAGTCGCAGGCGCTCGAAGCGGTGCGCAACCAGAAACGCCTCAAGGCCCTGGACGAGAAGACCCGGGCGATTCGCACGGCGCTCGCCTCGGGCGTCCCGCTCGACTCGATCGCCGCGCCCTATGGCGGGCTGAGAGACAGCGGACCGACGATCCGCTCCGCGAGCTACGTGCCGATGCTCGGCATGGAGCCGCGAGTGGTCGAGAAGGCCTTCGCCACCAAGCTTGGCCAGACCACCGACTCCCTGCACGTCGCCCTGGGACGCGCGTGGCTGCGCGTCGAGGAGCGCAAGTCGGGAGATCCCGCCACCTTCACCGCGACCTCGGCGCAGATCGAGGCGGATCTGGCGAAGAAGCGCTACGACGCCTGGGTGGACGAAAAGAAGAAGACGGTGAAGATCGAGGTCATTCGACCCGACCTGAAGGGCCCGCGGGCCGTGGCCTCTCTCAACTAGGAGCGGCGACGCGCATGTGAAGAACCGATGGCGCCATCTCGGCGCAGCCGCGGCGCTGGCCTGCGCCGCGGTGGCGCTGCTCACGATGGTGATGCACGACTCGATGATCTACTTCCCCAGTCGCGCGAGCGAGCCGGAGAGTGTGCGCCGCGCGGCGGCGCTCGGGCTCTCGCCATGGCGGGACTCCGAGGGCCGGATCGTCGGATGGCAGCGTCCAGACCCGCGGGCCTCGGCCCGGCTGGTCGTCTTCCACGGCAACGCCGGCTCAGCGCTGGATCGCGCGCCTTACGTCGGCGCCTTCGCCGCGCTGGGGTGGGAAGTGTCGATCTTCGAATACCCGGGCTACGGCGCGCGCGCCGGCCGGCCCGGGAAGGACGCCTTCATTCGCACCGGGCGCTCCGCCGTCGCCGAGATGATGCGTGCCGACCCGCGTCCGCTCACTTTGCTCGGGGAGAGCATCGGCGCCGGCGCCGCGAGCGCGCTGCTGGAGACCGAGGCCGGTCTGGCCGGGGCCATTCTCGTGGTGCCGTTCGCCCGGCTCATCGATGTCGCATGGAGCCATTACGGCCCATTGGCCTTCCTGCTGCGCGACCGGTGGGACAACCTCGCCGCGCTGAAGGCTGCGCGCGTGCCCGTCGCGTTCGTGGTCGCCACCGAGGACGAGGTCATCGGCGCTCCTCAGGGCCGCAAGCTCCACGAGTCCTATGCCGGCCCGAAGCTTCTGATGGAGTTGCCCGGCAGCTCTCACAATGGATTCCCGCTGGGCCCCGAGGTGGAGTGGGTGCGCGCGGTGGATGCCTTTCTCCGCGGGCATCAGGTGTCGCGAGCGAGTCCTGGCGGTTCCTCCGACCGTTCCCCGTTGTAACTCCTTGCTCTCCCTGGGGAGAGCAAGGAATTACATGAAGTGTTCGAGGGCTCTCACGAGGGGTCTTTCTTCACCAGGGAGACTTCGCTCAGCTGCTGGACATCGTCACCGACGACGGTCCCGATCACGTTGCCGTTCTCGTCGGTCGCCTCGCTCTCGACATGCGCACGCAGCTGCAGCCGTCCATCCCGTCCATACCAGACGGCCGCGTGATCCTCGGGACCGAAGAACCCTGGCCAGTCGATACGAATCCGCCATCCGTTCAGTGTGCCGGCGGGAAGCTGGAGGCTCTCCTGAGCCTCGACGGTGTAGACGACGAGCGGATCCTCGCGAACGTGCCAGGTCTTCCCGGTGGCGATCGGGTATCGGAGAAGCGCGATCTCGCCCGCGAGCGGCCCCGACGTCTGGCCGATCGCGGCGCCGCCATGACCGGCGCCATGAAGCGCCTTCCGAACGGCGTTCTGCTTGGCGATCACGCGCGCCATCGCCGCCCGATACGCCTCTTTCATCGAAGGCGTGGCATCGCCGACGAGTCGCGTCAATACTTCATCTCTCTGGGCGAGCGCCTTCATGGAGGCAGGCTCGGGGTCCGCATTGAAGAGTCCAGACTTGTCCTGGCGGTACAGGAATTCTGCCTCGTACCCCTGACCGTCAGACTCTCGTTGGACAAGGTAGGTGCGGCCGAATCGCTCCGCGGTGCCGGTGACATCGACATCGACAAGAGATTCGATGACGTCGGGATTGCCCGCCGGCCCACCCGAGGGGATGATTTGAAAGCTGGAGGTGTATTCGTAGCCCCAGTGATTGCCGATGTCGAGCGGGTAGAAGAGCCCGCTCTCCTGAGCCCAGGGGTTGGCCAGCGGACGTTGCTCGAGCGCGGATTTGGGCGCCATGAGCTGCACGCATCCTGCCAGCATCAGGAGCGAGGCGCTGCCAACGAGCAAGGGGGGACTCTTTCGCGAAGGCATGGCTTCTCCTTCCCCGGTGAGTGACTCGAGCCCACCGCCTGGCTCGTTGGGCCCGAGAAGCCGGACGCGACAGGCTGCTAGCGCAGCCGGACGATCCGTCGCGTCAATGTCTCGCCGTGGGCGGCGAGGTGAATGAAGTAGACCCCAGGGGCAGCCGAGGTCCCATTCTCCCGACTGCCATCCCACGTCACCCGATACAACCCTGCGGGCCGGCTTCCGGTCACCGGGTGGGCGATCTCACGGCCCGCGATGTCGAAGATCCGCAGGTCCACGGCGCCCGCGCGGGCCAGGCTGTACGCCATCTCCAGCGGTCCGGAGGATGGATTGGGCGCGACGGCGAGTGACAGCGGCGGATTGGCCGCTGGCCCTCCCACTCCGGTCACGCCGCTCTCGATCTCGCTGATGATCCAGGTCTTGTTCTCGGGCGTGATCTGCACGTGCTCCTGGTTCACGGCAGGCACGTAGATCATGTCGAATGGCGTGTGCGCGAGCGGATCGGGATCGCTCGCCACGCTGTGGAAGAGATCGGGCGAGTCATAGGCCAAAGCACTCATCGTCGGAATGAAGCAATGGCTGGGGTGGAGCGCGACGATGTCGCCGTACGGCGCGGCCGTGCTGTCCATGTCGGCCATGGTGGCTCGCGACCCACCGGGAGCGTTGTCGTAAGGCTTCGTGGCCGACACGTTGACCACCTGGGTGGTCGGGAAGAACAGGAGGCGGATGCTGCCGTCGAAGATCTTGGTCAGCGGCGTCTGGTTGGGCACCGCCCACACGTGTCCGCGCACGGCCACGAACAGATCGCTGTAGCTCCACTGGACGATCTGCGCGCCTGCCGCGAAGCCCTGACCGAGGCCCGCGCCGCTCCCGTTGGCGATCGCGACCCGGCGCGGCTGGACCGGCCAGTTGCCGACCGCAGCCAGATCCGCGGTGAAACCGGCGAGCAGCGGATCCGCCTGGCCGGTGGAGCCGGGCGGGTCGGTGTAGTGATGGACCAGCATCTGCCGCGCCGCCGGGCGATCGAGGCGCGACAGCAGGAACGCGGCGTCGGCCGACTGGCCGGAAAAGAACTTCACCCAGTACTGGACGCCAAGCGGGATGTTGGCGCCCTGATGGGGCCCGTCGAACGACAGCCAGGTGCGCACCGAATGGGGAAGACCCTGGACTTCCATGTAGGCCAGCGCGTAGCGACTCACCAGCGCACCCATGCTGGCGCCGGCCAGCGCGAAGGTGGTCTGCGGACCGACCGTGCCACGGAGCTGCTGAAGCAGCTCGACCAGCACGAAGGCGTTCCGCTGGATGTAGTCGGTGGCGTCGGTGAAGTTGAGCACGATGGCGTCGTAACCATCGGCGCGCAGGTCCTCGAGCAGCTGCTCCTGGTTGAGCAGCTCGTAGAGCTCGTCCCAGTTCATCGAGTTGTCGAGGTCGAATCCCTCGACCACGATCGCCGGGTTGACGATCGAGCTGCGGCCCGGCGCGAGATAGACGTAGGCATCACCCGTGGCGACACCACTCAGATAGGGAATCGTCCCGGTGACGTGCAAGGTGTCGTCGGGAAGCGGTGCGGCCAGCGCTCGCACGATCACCACGCTCGAGGCTTCGAGCACCGCGCCTCCCACCTTGGCGCGAAGCCGGAGCGTCTTGGCTCCGGTCGATGAGTAACGCGCCGTGAGAGGGACCCCCAGCGTGGCGCCACGGAAGCCGACTCCGTCACCGAGGTCGATCTCGAGATCCGCCAGCATCACCCCCGCGTTGGAGAAGAAGGTCTCCGGATCGAGCACGAAGCGAGCCTCTCCTCCTCGCCACGTCTGGCTGCGCAAGGCCGCCGCCACGAATGCCGTGTGAGTCTCGTAAGCCTCGCCATGCCCGGGTGCGAGGCTCTCGCCCACTTTCACCAGCGCGCCGCGCTCGAGCGCGTCGTTGCGAATGCGCTGATAGCGGTCGAACAGCAGCGCGATCGGAATCGCGTCATGGCGGCCTTGCGCGCGCTCGAATAGCGCCTCGGGCGTCGGCCGCGCGGCGGGATCCGACGAGGCGCGCCGCAGCTCGTCGTAGATCTGACGGAACAACCGCACGTTCGCGGGCGGTGCTCCGACACGGCCGTCGAAGCGCTCAATGCCGGAGAGCGGCAGCACCCGGTCGTAGAGAACCCCGGTCTCGCCGGGATCGAGCCGGCCGTAGGTCTGAGCGAGGCGGTCCTCGATCGGGCCAGCGCCGGCGCTGCCGGCGAGGAGGCCCAGGGCCAGGAACGAGAAGTAGAGCCGGAAAGTCGGACGCATGCAGGCCTCGGGGAGTCGTCGCAGGAAAACGAGGCGCGAAGTCTATCACGCGGTCCCCGGAGCGATCGGGGGCTTTTCGTTTGTTCGGTTCTGCCTGGGTCGGCGTTTCCTGTCATTGACCCTAACAGGCCCGCGTCACCCCCCACCTTGCGGCCTGAGCCTGTGTTCTCGCTGCGGAGGCCGCCATGCTGCCCAGACTCACCGCGTTGCCTTCAATCCTGCTCGCGCTCGCCGTTCCGGGCGTGGCTCAGGCGGCCTGGCCGCACGACCCGAACAACGGCAATGTGCCTCTCTGTACCGCCGCCGGGCCGCAGAGCGACGTCACCATGATTCCCGACGGCGCAGGCGGCGCGTTCGTCACCTGGCATGACTTGCGCGCCGGCAATATGGACATCTACGTCCAACGGGTGAGCGCTACCGGTGCGCCGCTGTGGACCGCCAACGGCGTGGCCCTCTGCACCGCGGCTTTCGATCAGCAATATCCCACCATCGTGTCGGACGGCGCAGACGGTGCAATCGTCACTTGGTTCGACTTTCGCAACGGCCTCGACAACGACATTTACGCCCAGCGGGTCAACGGTGCAGGCGTGACGCAGTGGGCTGCCAACGGCGTGGCGCTGTCCGGCGCTGCCGGCGATCAGTTCTACCCCACGATCGCTTCGGATGGCGCAAGCGGAGCCATCGTCACCTGGTACGACACGCGAAATGGGAACAACGACATCTTCGCGCAGCGGGTGAATGCCAGCGGCGCGAACCAGTGGGGAGTCAACGGCAAGATCGTCTGCAACCTCCCCTCCTCCGCGGTCGTGCCGACCATCATCTCCGACGGCGCAGGCGGGGCGGTCATCGCCTGGTTCGATCTTCGTAATGGCAACTGGGACGTCTTTGCGCAGCGGATCAATGCCGCCAGCGGCACCGGGCAGTGGACCGCCAACGGCGTGGCCCTCGGCTCCGGCACCGGGGATCAGCGGGATCCGCGGATCATTTCCGACGGCGCGGGCGGCGCGATCGTGACCTGGTACGACAGCCGCAGCGGGAACTCCGACATCTACGCCCAGCGGGTGGACGCCAACGGGAACGCGCAGTGGACCCCCAACGGCGTGGCGCTCTGCACGGCCGCGAACGAGCAGACCATCCCGGTCCTGGTCTCCGACGGCAGCGGCGGTGCGGTGGTCGCATGGCCCGATGCCCGCGGTGGCGCCAACGACATCTACGCCCAGCGCGTGGCAGCCAATGGTGCCGTCCAGTGGACCCTCAACGGCGTGGCGCTCTGCACCGCCGTGGGCACTCAGAACAATCCGGCGATCGCATCCGACGGCGCAGGCGGCGCGATCGTCACCTGGTACGACTTGCGCAGCGGCGTCGCATACGACATCTACGCCAGCCGGGTGACCGGCATCGGGACGGCGCTGTGGAGCGCCAACGGCTCCGCCTTGTGCACCGCCGTCGGCGCCCAGCAGAACCCAGCGCTCGTCGCCGACGCGGCCGGCGGAGCCATCGTCGCCTGGCAGGACGGCCGCAGCGGCAACCTGGACATCTACGCACAGCAGATCGAACGCTTCGGCTACCTGGGCGACCCCGGGTCCGTGATCGCGAGCGTGCGCGACGTGCCCAACGATCAGGGCGGCAAGGTCAAGGTGTCGTGGTCGGCCAGCTACCTGGACGTCGATCCGACCTACGGGATCTACGAGTATCGCCTGTGGCGATCGGTGCCGACGCAACTCCTCGTCTCCGGACTCGACCGAATGACCACCGAGGACCCCGACGTGGCGGCGGCGACCGGCCTGCGCCTTGTGATGCCCTTTGGGGCGACGGACTACGCGTGGGAGCTGGTAGGCACGCAGACGGCCGCGATCCTGTCGAGCTACAGCCTGGTCTCGTCGACCACCAGCGACTCGGTCTCGGGATCCAACCCGCGCACGGCGTTCATGGTGGAGGCGCGATCCGGGACGAGCCTCTCTTCACCTCGCTGGTTCTCGGCGCCCGACTCCGGCTACTCCGTGGACAACATCGCTCCAGCCCCGCCGCAGCCTTTCACCGGAAACTACGCCGCGGGGAGCACGTCCCTTCACTGGGGCGTCAGCACGGAGGCGGACTTCGCCCTCTATCGCCTCTACCGCGGCAGCTCGGCGGGCTTCGTGCCGGGGCCGTCCAATCTCGTCACCAGCAGCGCCGATACAGGTTACGTCGACGCCGGCACGCCGGCCTTCTACAAACTCTCCGCGGTCGATGTGCACGGCAACGAGAGCGTCTTCGCGCTCCTCACTCCGGACGGCACCGTGGACGTGCCCGGCTCCGGCTCACTGCTGGCGCTTCGCCTCGGAATCCCGCAGCCCAATCCCGCGCGTGGCTCCACGAGGATCGCGTTCGATCTGCCACGCGCTGGCTCGGTCTCGCTCGCGGTTTACGATCCCAGTGGTCGCCGGGTGCGAGGCTTGTTCCGCGGACGCCACCAGGAAGGGACGTTCTCCCTCACCTGGAATCTGCGCAACGATGACGGCCACACGATCCCGAGCGGCATGTACTTCGTGCGACTCGAGGCGCTCGGCCGGGCGCTGACGCAGCGGATGGTGGCGATGCCCTGAGTTCAGCGCGTCCCAGAAGTCAGAGAGTCGAGGCGCGCCTGCGCCGCCGCGTTCCCAGGATCGCGGCGCAGCTCCGCCCGGTAGTGATCGATGGCTCGGGCGCGATCGCCCCGCTGCTGGTGAGCCATGCCGAGCGCCAGATGGAGCCCGGGCACCTCGCCCGAGATCCTGCGCTCCTTCTCCAGCTCGGGGATGGCGTCGTCGGCTCGGCCCTCGAACAAGGCGATCATCGCCAGGCGGTAGTGGGCGCTCTGGAATTGCGGATCGACCGCCAGCGCGGCACGCAAGTGCGTGCGCGCCTCGTCGCCACGATTATCGACCATGGCGAGATTGGCGAGCATCGAGTGAGCGGTGGCGTTCCAGCGGGAGTCCTTCACCGCTCGCTCGAGGTCGGCGCGCAGCTCGCTTCGCACGGCCGAGTCCTCGCTCGCGGCGTACGTCACCTGCGTGAGCCGGCGAACTCCCCCGCCGAGACGGCGCAGGCCATGGTCATCGACCACGGTCCGGAGCGATGCGCGCTGGGCGTAGAGCGCGGACGTGTCATCGAAGAACACCAGCGACCACGTGGTGTCGGCATCGATCTCGTCGAGCAGCTCCACCCCGGAGCGCTGCCGGCGATCGAGCAGGACGTAATCGAGCTGGTAGCGCCGCGCG
>DASTBI010000155.1 GCA_035712145.1 Candidatus Eisenbacteria bacterium
CGGCAGGCCGGGGCGCAGAGCGCGCGGCGGTTTGGGCGTGTCCCGCAGGATCGAGGCCACGAGTTCTGCTTCCGAGCTCCCATTGAAGGGACGCAGGCCGGTCGCCATTTCGTAGAGCAGTACCCCCATCGAGAAGATGTCGGTGCGATGATCGATCTCACTGCCGGTCAATTGTTCGGGCGACATGTAAGGGATCGTCCCCAAGACAGCTCCCGTGCGTGTCGATGCCGTCGACACGGTCGTCTGTCCGGAGGACGCAATGGCGCCCAATCGAGCGAGCCCGAAGTCCAGCACCTTCGCTCGTCCGTCAGGTGTCAGCACCACGTTGGAGGGCTTCACGTCCCGGTGCAGGATGCCCTTGTCATGAGCGGCGGCGAGAGCGTCCCCCAGCGCGATGGCGATCCTCAGCAGTTGGTCCACGGGCATGCCGCCCTCGGGGATGAGTCGGTCGAGCGACTGGCCTTCAACGAGCTGCATCGTCAGAAAGTGAAAGCCGTCTGCCTCCTCGGCCGAGAACACGACGACGATCCCCGGGTGATCGAGCGCCGCGAGGGCGCGTGCCTCACGCCGGAATCGTTCGAGGAAATTGGGGTCGGAGGCGAGATCGGACTGCAGAACCTTGAGCGCGACCTCGCGGCCGAGGCGCTGATCCCGCGCGCGGTACACCTCTCCCATGCCGCCGGCGCCGAGCGGGCCGATGATCTCGTAGATGCCGAGGCGGGTGCCGCGTGTGAGCTGCATGGCGTGAATCTACCGCAGGTGCCCGAGTCGATGGACTGGCTACGACCTTGGCTACGAGAACCGTGTCAAAGCCTGCCCGCTCGTGTCCGCTCCTGTAGTTAGAGCGGCGTGGACACGCCAAGCTTGAACCCGTCCAGATCCTTGAACTGGAACATCCGTACACCCCACTCACGGTCCGCCGGCTCACTCAGCAGCGCCCCGCCCGCTGACAGGATCCGCGCAGCCGTTGCGTCGACATCCGCAGCGTCTGCCACATTGATCTGCAGATAGAAGCCCTGTCCCTTGATCCGATCCCAACCCATCTTGCCGTCGTCTTGAGTGAGGACGATGCGGCAATCACCCGCAGCGATGTCGGCGGCGACAACCTTCCCTTCGTTCTCGTACGTCTCAGCCACCTCGAAGCCGATGGCGTCGCGGTAGAAACGGATCGATGCCTCGAGATCCTTGCAGGTGATCGAGCAGCTTAGGTGGGTCGCGTTCAACACGGCAGTGGTCTCGGCCATTGTTCTCTCCGGTGGTGAGTGAACGTGCAAGTTCAAGTGAAGACAGGGACTCTACGGTGAGAACTGGGGCGACGTAAACCGCGGGTCGGCGCCGGGCGTCGTGTCGCCGGAGATCCCACTGCTCGCCGAGCCCGTGTACGACCGCTAACCCATCGTGCAGCACCGCTCAGCCAGGGCTGGCATCCGAGTGCGCGGGCGGATAGGATGCTTATGGGCGGTCATGCCGCGCTCCAAGGCATGAGCCTGGTTCCCAAGAACCAGCTTCCTACCATCAGTGCGTTGTGGGCGCCTTCTGGTTAGGGCCCCAATGCTTACGCTGAACAGTCTGACAGACCCATGGGTGGCCTGATCAACCCCAGCCTAAGGCGGCGTCCCAAGCGTGAAACGTAGTTTGACAACGGCAAATTGCGAGTGGCCGCGTGCTCAAATCCCGTAGGCGCTTCTCGATAGCCCGTTTCGCGGCCCTTGTCACCATCCAGTTGGTGCTTCTGGTTCTCGCCTTT
Organism: Candidatus Eisenbacteria bacterium; assembly: GCA_035712145.1. NCBI lineage: Bacteria > Candidatus Eiseniibacteriota > Candidatus Eiseniibacteriota bacterium. The sequence goes on from DASTBI010000155.1 coordinate 1,748, forward strand.
CGCGCGTTCTTCCCGAACCTCTGGGCGATGAACGTGGCCGCTGGAGTGTCGGGCTTCTTGCTGGTCTTCCTCGGGATGCACCTGTTCATCGCGTTCTTTGAATGGTTTTTCCATCGCTATGTTCTTCACGGCGTAACGGTCTGGTGGCTGCAACGATTCGCAAAGGGGCATCGGCATCATCACAGCCTGACACCGATTCGTCTCCGGCCGTTGGGACCGGGCTCGGACCGTGTCGTCCTGAACGAGTATCCGATCACCCGCGAAGAGCAGTACCCGGATTCGGACTTCCCGGTC
>DASTBI010000156.1 GCA_035712145.1 Candidatus Eisenbacteria bacterium
ACACTGATCGCCAAGGCCTCAGCTCCCTCTCGGTTGCTGATCCTTCCCTGCAGCGCGGCTTGAATCAGGCCCAGCCGCCGGGCGTCCCGATTGCCCATGAGTACGAGGTCCATGGGGGGACATTTTCACTGACGCGTTAGCCGGTGACACTTTTACTGACGTTCGACACGGTGTAGCCAGCGCTTGGTGACTGTCCCGTCCTGTGGTAAGTTACCGACCCGTGCTCGACACGGGAAAGAAGTCCACGCCGTCCGAGGTCAGGGGATCAGCCTCGGGCGGCGTGCCCCATTTTGGGCGGGTCGCGTGATGACCTCCGTGCTCGCCGTCATTCCCGCCCGCTACGCAGCCACGCGCTTTCCCGGCAAGCCGCTCGCGACGCTGTGGGGGAAGCCGATGCTCCAGCACGTCTTCGAGCGCGCCCGGGCGGCGAGCGGGATCGACGCCCTGGTGATCGCCACCGACGACGAGCGGATCGCCGACGCCGCGCGGCGCTTCGGCGCCGAAATCGAGATGACAGGATCGGGGCTGACCAGCGGCACCGATCGCGTGGCCGAAGTGGCGCGGCGCCGCCCGTCGTTCGGCCTGGTGCTGAACCTCCAGGGCGACGAGCCCGAGCTGGATACCGAAGCGGTCGGGCGGCTCACGCAGGTGATGCGGGACGACGATTCGATCCAGATGGGAACGCTCGCGCATCGTGAGGACGAGGCGTCCACGCTGGCCGCGGATGACGTGGTCAAGGTGGTGGTGGACGGGTCTGGATTCGCGCTCTACTTTAGCCGTGCAGACATCGCACGTGGATCGCGCGGAGGACCGGCGCTGCGGCACGTGGGCGTGTACGGCTTCCGCCGCGACCTGCTGCTCGCCTTTTCGGCATGGCCGGCGAGCGATCTGGAGAAGGCGGAGAGGCTCGAGCAGCTGCGCGCGCTCGAGCATGGCGTGAAGATCAAGGTGGTCACGGGCTCGAAGGCATTCGCGGGAGTCGATACGCCCGAACAGCTCGAGGCGCTGGAGAGACGCGGCCCGCAAGGATAGTCGAGGGCCGAGAGCACAGGAACGGGGGACCGGGACATGGCCAAGATCGTGGTGGTGACGGGTGGCGTGGTGTCGTCGCTCGGGAAGGGAATCGCGTCGGCGTCGCTGGGTCTCCTGCTCAAGTCCCGCGGCCTCCGGGTCACGCTGCAGAAGCTCGATCCCTATCTCAACATCGATCCCGGAACGATGAGCCCGTTCCAGCACGGAGAGGTGTTCGTCACCGACGACGGCGCCGAGACCGATCTCGATCTCGGGCACTACGAGCGGTTCACGGCGATCTCGGTGACCCGCAGCCACAACGTCACCGCCGGACAGGTCTACGACGCGATCCTCTCCAAGGAGCGGCGCGGTGATTATCTCGGCCGCACCGTGCAGGTGATCCCGCACGTGACCGACGAGATCAAGCGCCGCATCCTCTCGCTCGGCCTCACCACGCAGGCGGACGTGCAGATCGTCGAGATCGGCGGCACCGTGGGCGACATCGAGTCGCTGCCGTTCCTCGAGGCGGTGCGCCAGCTCAAGCTCGAGCATCGGCGCGACGTGCTCTTCGTGCACGTCACGCTGGTCCCGTTCATCCGCGCGGCGCGCGAGATGAAGACCAAGCCCACCCAGCACTCGGTCAAGGAGCTGCGTGAGATCGGCATCCAGCCCGACGTGCTGCTGTGCCGCACCGAGGCCCCTCTCTCGGACGATGTGCGCGAGAAGATCGCGCTCTTCTGCAACGTGCCGACCGAGGCGGTGATCGCGGCGGTCGACGTCGATTCGATCTACGAGGTGCCGAGCGTGTTCCACGGCGGCGAGCTCGACGCGCTGGTGGTGCGCGAGCTGGGGCTCGAGACGGGGCCACCCGACCTCAAGGCGTGGAACGAGTACGTGAACCGGGTGAAGAATCCCACCCGCCACTGTGTCATCGGCGTGGTCGGCAAGTACACGCACGTGCGTGACGCGTACAAGAGCATCATCGAGTCGTTCGTTCATGCCGGCGCCGCCAACGAGGCGCGCGTCGAGCTGCGCTGGATCGAAGGCGAGGACATCGAGAAGCAGGACGCCGCGGCGTACCTGAGCGACGTGGACGGGGTGCTGGTGCCGGGCGGGTTCGGCGAGCGCGGGATCGAGGGCAAGATCGCGGCGGCGCGCTACGCGCGCGAGCGGGGAGTGCCGTACTTCGGGCTGTGTCTGGGCATGCAGGTGGCCACCATCGAATTCGCACGCAACGTGGCGGGCTGGAAGGAAGCCAACTCGAGCGAGTTCGATCCGCAGGCGCCGCAGAAGGTCATCGACCTGATGGACGAGCAGAGCGGAGTGACCGAAAAGGGCGGCACCATGCGGCTCGGCTCCTTCCGCTGCCAATTGAAGGAGGGCAGCCTCGCACGCCGCGCCTACGGCAAGCCAGAGATCGAAGAGAGGCACCGGCATCGGTACGAGTTCAACAACCGCTTCGCGGCGCAGCTCCAGTCGCGCGGCCTGGTGCTGTCCGGCAAGTGCGTGGGCCGCGAGCTGGTCGAGATCGTGGAGCTGCCCGATCATCCGTGGTTCCTCTCGGTCCAGTTCCATCCCGAGCTGAAGTCTCGGCCGCACGATCCGCATCCGCTGTTCGTGGATTTCGTCCGTGCGGCGCTCGAGCGGCGCCGGGCACGGCTCGGGGACGACGACTACACCGCCGCCGACCGCGAAGCCGAGGCCCGGGCGGCGCGCGAGGAAGCCGAAGAAGAGCCGGCGCGTGAGCGCGCCGGCCAGGCGCCGCGCCCGGCATGAAGCGCTTCGCGATCGGGGGAGCCGAGGCCGGCTCGCCGCGTCTCCTGATCGTGGCGGGGCCTTGCGTGATCGAAAGCGCCGAGCTGTGCGTGCGCGTCGCCACGCATCTGAAGACGCTGTGCGCGGCGCGCGGTCTGCCCTATGTCTTCAAGGCTTCGTACGCCAAGGCCAACCGCTCGAGCGTGCGCTCGTTCCAGGGTCTGCCGCGCCACGAAGCGCTCGAGATCCTCGGCCGCGTGCGGCGCGAATTACAGATTTCGGTGCTGACCGACGTGCACGAGGAGGACGAGGTCACGGCCGCGGCGCAGGTGGCCGACGTGCTCCAGATCCCGGCGTTTCTCTCGCGCCAAACCGCCCTGCTCCAGGCGGCGGCGCGCACCGGCCGCGCGGTCAACGTCAAGAAGGGTCAGTTCATGGCCCCCGACGACATGCGGCAGGTGGTCGAGAAGCTGACTCAGGCCGGGGGAGAGAAGATCCTGCTCACCGAGCGCGGCACGACGTTCGGCTATCACGATCTGGTCGTCGACATGCGCGGGCTCGTCGTCATGCGCGAGCTCGGGTGGCCCGTGCTGTTCGACGCCACGCACAGTCTGCAGCGTCCGGGCGGAGAAGTGAGCGGCGGCGAGCGGCGTTTCGCGGTGCCGCTGATGCGTGCGGCCGTGGCCTGTGGCGTGGACGGGCTCTTCTTCGAAGCCCATCCGGATCCGGCGCGCGCGCAGTCCGACGCGGCCACCCAGCTTCCATTGGCCGAGGTCGAGTCGTTCCTCGACGAAGCGCTGGTGGTTCACGAGCGGGTGCGGAACCTGGGTCATGCCTAGGCGGGAACGTCCGGTCCGAGCGCGGCCGCAGCGAGCCCGCGGTGAGCGCACGCTGCCCAAGCCGGGACCCCTGACTTCGCCGCGTCCATCGGCGCCGTCGCCTTCGCCCGAGTCCGTGGTGCGCGACCTCATCGAGCAGACGCCCGGGGTCGCGGCGCCCGATCCGCAGGCATCGCCGCTGCGCGCGGCGCCGATCGAAGGGCCGGTGCGGATCCTGTTCATGGACCTCGACGGGACCCTCACCAACGGCGTGATCTCCTACGATACCGTGGGCGACGCGCGCCACTTCGCGATCCGCGACGGCTTGGCGCTCCAGTGGGCCATGCAGCACGGCATCCGTCCCGTGGTGATCTCCGGCCGGCCATCGAAGGCCGTGGAGTTGCGCATGCAGGACCTCGGCCTCGAGTACTATCTCGACGTCCAGGACAAGGTGGCGGTCGCCGACGAGGTGCGCCGCCGCGAGAAGGCCGAGTGGCGTCAGTGCGTGATGGTGGGCGACGATCTGCCCGACGTGGCGCTCATGAAGCAGGTCGGGTGGGCGATCGCCGTGGCCGACGCGGATCCACACGTGAAGAAGTTCGCGCAGAGCGTCACGGTCGCACGCGCCGGTTACGGCGCAATTCGCGAGGTAGTCGAGCATTTGCTCAAGCACAACGGCGTCTGGCAAAAGGTGCTGGCGCGCTACGAGGCCACATGAGCCGAACGACGAAGCGAACAGGCAAGACCCGCCGCGTGACCAACGGGGCGGGCAACGGACGGGCGATTCCCGAACGCGAAGCCGAGCCGTTGGCGCGTGCTCCGAAATCATCCGCTCGACGCGTCAGGCACGCCGCCGCAGCTCCGAAGAGCGCGGCCGTCGACCTCGTCGAGCTGGCCCGCAAAGTCGTGCGCACCGAGGCCGCGGCGGTCGCGGCCCTCGAAGCGCGCATCGGTCCCGAATTCCTGCGTGCCGTCGACCTCCTGGCCGGCTGCCGCGGGAAGGTCATCGTTTCGGGAGTGGGGAAGTCGGGCCTGCTGGCCCACAAGCTCGCAGCGACGCTCACCAGCACCGGCACGCCCGCCGTGTTCATGCACCCGGTGGATGCGCTCCACGGCGACTCTGGCTTGTTCATGCCCGGTGACGTGGCGCTGTTCATCTCGAAGAGCGGCGGCAGCGAGGAGCTGCTGGCCCTGCTCCAGTACCTCGAGCGCCACGCGATTCCACTGGTCAGCGTCATCGCCACGCCGGGTTCCGCGCTCGGCCGGAGGAGCAGTGTCACGCTGGTGACGGGTCCATTGCGTGAGGCGTGCCCGATGGATCTGACGCCGACCACGAGCGTCACCGCCGCGCAGGTGATGGGCGATTGCCTCGCCGTGGCGCTGCTCGAACGCCGCGGCTTCCGCGCCGAAGACTTCCGCTTCCTCCATCCCGGCGGCGTGATCGGCGGCGTGGCCTCGCGCCGGATCGAGGAGCTGATGCACGAGGGAAGCGCCATGCCGAAGGTGCCGGTCACGGCCTCGCTTCGCGAGGTCATGCTCGAGATCATGGACAAGCGCCTCGGCATCACCACGGTGGTGGATGCCCGGGGAACGCTGCGCGGCGTGGTTTCGGACGGCGACTTCAAGCGGATCCTCGTGAAGCACGCCGATCCCTGGAAGCTCAAGGCTCAGGACGTGATGAGCAGGAAGCCGTCGACCATCGCCCGCGAGGCTCTCGTCGCCACCGCCGTGCGCACGATGGAGGACCATCGGCCCGGCCCGATCACCGCTCTGGTGGTGATCGACGACCAGAGGCGGCCGATCGGGGTGCTGCACCTGCACGACTGTCTTCGCGCGGGTTCTCGAGTTTCGTAGTTCCTTCTCTCCCCCTGCTATACTGCGACCCGCGCGATGCTCCGGCAGCCCATCTCTTCCGACGCTGGACCGACGGACGATGCGCTGGCGCGTCTGATCGACCAGCTCGCGCACCTGCTTCCGGCCCAAGGGCCGATCAGCATCTTCATCCATCACAACACGCTGCACGCGTTCGAGCACCTCGGCTTCGAAGAGGCGGTGGAGCACGCCGCCGAGGAGCTGCAGCGCGAGCCGTATCTCGCCGAAGCCCGGTATCGCGAAAAGCTCGCGTCGGGCCGCATCCTCGCCAAGGACGTGACGGCGGTGCTCGACGAACACCTCGGGGACCGCGGCGCCGCCGACGTGGAGGGTATTGGCTCCCGCCTGGAGCTGTGGCAATCCATCGCTCTTCACGGCATTCCTCCGGCGACGGGACCGGAGCTCCTGTGGCTCCTCGACGAGACGGCGGCCCTGTCCCGGTTTCGCACCGACGTGCCGGCGCCGGCGCGTGCCGCCACGGCCGCGCTGCGCGGTGCCGACGGTGCGAGCGAGGAGCGGCGCAGTGTGCGCCGTCTCTGGAGCGCCTGCATCGAGGCGGTCCGCCGCGCCGGCGAACTGCCGGCCCGGGCGACAGCCACGCCCGTGCGCCACCGCGACTGGCTCCTTTCCGTCGAGGGTTTCGACATCGATGACTGGATCCATCCCCCCCTCATCCGGTTCCTGGCCGGATACCTCGATCAGGGGCTCGCCCACTGGGTGATGCCCGAGCGGAACAGGGGCATCCACGGTTGCTTCCTGGAGCTCTATTCCACATCGCTCTCCGCCTGGTGTGGCTCCTGGGCGCGCACGCTCCCAAGGCTCGTCGCCGAGGAGCGCCGCGCCTCACGAACCCCGCTCGAATCGATTGCCCACTCTCTCGCCCAGTTCGGTGTGGCCGCGGACGAACATGAGGACTACCTCGGTGCCGAGCTGCTGGCGCTGCGAGGATGGGCGGGCATCGTGCGCCAGATCGAGGAGCGGCCGGATCGCGTTCCCGCACGAGATCTCACGGTGACGTTGTGCGGATATCTCGCGGTCCGCCTGCTGTTCGAGCGTGCCGCCCTGGACGAGGCGTCGCGGCGCCTCTCCTTCGACGGCCCGCTCTCGGATCTGCGCGCCTGGCTGCACGCGCGTCGTCGTCCGATCCCCGCGCCGACCGCCATCGACCGCGCGTGGCCGCTGTTTCACGTGGCGCAGCTCTGTGGGCTGGATGCATCGACCGTGGAGCAATGGACGGCCGGGCACGTCGCAGCGCTCGAATCCGAGCTGGAAGAGCTCGACGACGTTCGTCGGCGCCGGATTCTGCATCAGGCCTTCGAGAGGACGATCCGTCATCGTCTGTATGATGCCCTGATGCAGCACGAGCCACGCCCGCCGGCCGTTCCTCCGGCTTTCCAGGCGGTGTTCTGCATCGACGAGCGCGAGGAATCGTTCCGGCGGCATCTCGAGGAGGCCGGGCCGGCGTGCGAAACGTTCGGCGCGGCGGGATTCTTCAACGTTGCGATGTATCACCAGAGCGTGTCCGACGCGCACCCGCGGCCGCTCTGCCCTGTGGCCATCCGCCCCACCCACTATGTCGCCGAAGTGGAGCCGGACAGTGATCGACTCCTGGAACGCTCGCGCCGTCTTCAGCGACGGGCCGCCGGATTTCTCGGATACAACGTCGACCTGGGCAGTCGTCTGCCTGTTCACGGTGCCGTGCTGATGACCGCGTTCGGCTGGCTGGCGCTGGTACCGCTGGTCCTCCGCGTCGTGTTCCCGTGGCTCACGTCCCGATGGCGTCGGGTGCACGCGACGACGACCGCGGCGCGAACCCGCCTGCAGCTCGATCGCGAAGAGGAAGCGCCGCCGCTGGGGAAGTACTCCGGATTCACCGTAAACGAGATGGCGGAAATCGTGCGGCGCGTCCTCGACGACATCGGGATTCGCGATCGCCTCTCGCCGCTGGTGCTCGTCATCGGCCACGGATCGATCAGTCTGAACAACCCCCACGAGTCGGCGCACGACTGCGGGGCGTGTGGAGGTGGGCGCGGGGGGCCCAACGCCCGCGCCTTCGCCCAGATGGCCAACGACCCGCGCGTGCGCGAGCTGTTGGCGGCGCAAGGATGGCCCATTCCAGAGACCACCCGGTTCGTGGGGGCGCAGCGGAACACCTGCAACAATGAGGTCACCTTCTTCGACGAGGATCTGATCACCGCCGATCGAAGGCCGCTCTTCGATCGGGCTTGCGAGGCAATCGAGACGGCACGGCGGCGCGAGGCGCACGAACGGTGCCGCCGCTTCGATGCGGTGCCGGGCTGGTATCCGCCGCTCGCGGCCCTGGCCCACGTGGAGGGGCGCGCCGCAGACCTCGCGCAGCCGCGCCCTGAGTACGGCCACGCCACGAACGCATTCTGCGTCATCGGCCGCCGCGCGCGAACGCGCGGGCTGTTTCTCGACCGCCGCGCCTTTCTCGTGTCGTACGATCCGGCGCTCGACAGCGACGGCTCGACTCTCGCGCGGGTCATGGCCGCGGTCGTGCCGGTCGCGGCCGGCATCAGCCTCGAGTACTACTTCAGCTACGTCGATCCCATCGGCTACGGCTGCGGCACGAAGCTGCCGCACAACGTCACCTCGCTGCTGGGCGTGATGGACGGGGCGCAGAGCGATCTGCGCACCGGGCTGCCCTGGCAGATGGTCGAGATCCACGAACCCACGCGCCTGGCGATCGTCGTGGAGAGCACGCGGGATCGTCTCCTGAAGGTCGTCCAGGAGAACGCGGACATCGACCGGCTCGTCCGCCACCGCTGGGTCTGGCTCGCGTCTCTCGATCCGGAATCGGGCGCACTGTGGGAGTTCCGCGGTCGGGGCTTCATTCCTCGAAAGCCCGAACATGCCCTCTCCATGGTCGTAGGCGACTCTGCAGCGTGGTATCAGGGCAAGCGCGGGTTCCTCCCGCCCGTGGCGATCGTCCAAGAGACCACGTCGACCCCAGACGGGCGTCCTGCGCCAACCGCCACCTCCGCATGATCTCACCGCTTCCGCTCACAGGGTTGGTGCTCATCGGCGTCGCCGCGCCGGCGCTTCTGCTGGCGGCGCTCGGCCTCACGACGCTCGTCAACCGCCCCTTGCCGGAGCGGTGGACGGCGATGCTCTCCGCAGGCGCGATGACGCTGGCGTGCGCCGCACTGCTGGCGGCTTTCGCGGTGCACGGCGTGACCGGAACGGGCGCCAAGCTGTTGTCGTACGGCGCCTGGTCGACGTCGCGCGAAGGCGGCATCGCGATCGAGTTCTTGGTCGATCGGCTATCGCTCGCGTTCGCGGTGCTGTCGACCGCCATCACCGGCGTCGTGTCGGCGTTCTCGAACCGCTACCTGCATCGCGAGTCCGGCTACAACCGCTACTTCGTCCTGCTCGCCATGTTCGCCACCGGCATGTTGCTCATCGCGCTGGCCGGCAACGTCGCGGTCCTCTTCATCGGGTGGGAGTTCGTCGGCCTGAGCTCGGCGCTGCTGGTCGGGTTCTTCCACGAACGGCCCGCCCCGGTCGCCAACGCCTTTCGCGTGCTCGCGGTCTACCGGATGAGCGACGCGGCCATGCTGGCCGCCGCGGTGCTGCTGCGTCACGCTGCCGGCACCGACAGCCTCGCGCTCCTGTTCGGTCGCGGGGCCGACTCGGCGAGCGGGTTGGCGGGGACCACCGCGCTCAGCATCGCCATCCTTCTCATCGTTGCGGTGGCGGCCAAGAGCGCGCTGCTGCCATTCTCGAGTTGGCTCCCCCGCGCGATGGAGGGACCGACGCCGTCGAGCGCCGTCTACTACGGATCGCTCTCGATTCACGCCGGATGCGTCCTGTTGTTGCGCGCGGCCCCGCTGCTCGAGCAAGTCCCCCTCGCGCGGCTTCTGGCCGGCGTTCTCGGCGCCGCGACGGCGGTATACGCAGGCATTACGACGCGGGTGCAGAGCGATGTGAAGTCGTCGCTCGCGTATGCGTCCCTGACTCAGGTGGGCATCATCGTCGTCGAGATCGCGATCGGCTGGTACACCGTCGCGTTCGTCCATCTCGCCGGACATGCGTGCTTCCGCCTGCTGCAGTTCCTGAGCGCCCCGAACGTCCTGCACGATCTGCACGGCATCGAGAGCGCCGTCGGCGAAATCCGTCCATCCGGCGGCCACCTCGAAGCCTCGATACCGCCGCGCTCGCGTCGGCGCCTGTTCCTGATAGCGCTCGAGCGTGGATTCCTCGACGATTTCCTGGACCGTGTCGTGGTCCGGCCCTTCACGCAGCTCGCACGCCGGCTCACGCGCCTCGACGAGCTGCTGGTGGGTGCCGCGCTTCCCACCCGAGTGGCCCGTCTTCGCCAGCGGCGAGGATCGCGATGATCGAAGGCTGGCTGTGGGTGGGCGGTCTGGCGGCGCTGCCGACGCTGGTGATTGGCGCCTCGGCCCTTCGCCTCGATGTCGAGCACCTTCGTCGTCTGTCGGTCGCCGCAGCGCTCACGATGCTGGCGACGGCCCTCGGCATCGCGGTGACCCCACGCCTGCATGAGTTCACGATCCGCACATGGGCGCTCAGCTCGGCCCCTGGCGGGGAATCGATCCTTCGCATCGACACTCTGTCGGCGGCGTTCCTTCCGTTCGCGGCGGCTCTTTGGCTCCTGACGGTGGCGGTGACGCCGCGGGCCCTGCTCGATCGGCGCGGGTTGCGGCGAACCGCGCTCGCCACGCTCGTCACCCTGGCATCATTCCTGACCGAGAGCGCCGTGGTGCTGCTCCTGCTGTCGGCCGCATCGGTGTGGACGTTCCTGTTCGCGCTGGCGGACCCGGCGCATCGGTATCAGCGCCGCGTCGTCGCCGCATACCTCGGCGTGTCGACGGTGCTGCTGGCCATCGGGGTCGGCTTGCTGGTCAGCCCCGCGGCGCAAAACTCGGCAATCGAAACGGCCGGACTGTGGTTGATCGCGATTGCGTCGCTGATGCGGAAAGGAATCGTGCCGTTTCACGCGTGGGTTCCGGAGGTCTTCGATCACGGTCGCCTCGGGCCGGCGATCCTGTTCAACGGGCCGCAGCTGGGCGCGTACCTGACGGTGGTGATGATCGTGCCACGCGCGTCTCCGGAGCTGCTGCGCGTCATCGCGCTCCTTGCCCTTGGCACGGCCGTGTACGGCGCTGCTCTCGCCCTCGTCCAGAGCAGCGCACGGCGCGCGTGCGGCTACCTGTTCATGAGCCAGTCGGCGCTGGTGATGGCGGGACTCGACTGCACGAGCATCGCCGCGCTCGCAGGCGGGTTGCTGGTGTGGCTGTCGGCCGGCCTCGCGTTTGCCGGTCTTGCCCGGTGCGTCCTGGTTCTCGAAGCACGCCGTGGCCGCCTCGATCTGACGACTTACCACGGAGGATACGAGCGCATGCCGCTGCTGGCGGTCAGTTTTCTCGCGATGGGGCTGGCGTGCACCGGTTTTCCGGGGACGCTCGGCTTCGTCGGACAGGAGCTCCTCGTTGCCGGAGCGGTCGATGCGTTCCCGGTGATGGGATTCGCGGTCGTGGTGGCCTCGGCGCTGACCGGCCTCGCCGTGCTCCGAATGTACTTTTCACTCTTCTGCGGGCGAACGGAACCGCTGGCACACGCCGATCTGCGTCTCGGGCTGAGGCCCCGCGAAGCCTGGACGTTCGTGGGACTGGTGATCACGCTGGTTGGACTGGGTGTTGCGCCTCGCCCCCTCGTCGATTCCCGGCTCGCCGCCAGCGACCACATTTTGCAGCAGCGGCAGCAGAACACGCTGGCGACAGGCAGAGCGCGCCTCGAGAAGTGAGGCGTTGCGAGACGAGGCCCCGAGATCGAGGGCTGGAAAGCTAGCGGGTGGCCGCGACTCCGACGCTGTCCGCTTCGGCCATGGGCATGTCGGCGAGCTGTTCGGTCAAAGGCTCGGCATCCGGCGCGGGACGATAGGCCGCGATGAATCGCCGCATGCCTTTTGCCCACCACGCCAGGCCTTTCTCGCGGGCCTCCGCCAGCGCCTTCTCGTTGGTCCATCCCTCGCGCGAGATCCGGTAGGCGGCAATGACGCTCCCGGTGCGCTCGCGGCCGCGCTTGCAGTGGACGAACACCGGCTCTTCGTCGTCCAGCAGCGCGAGGGGCGTCTTGATCTGCTCCGAAGTCGGCGTGGCCCAGCCATCCATCGCCGCGTTCACATAGCGCATCCCCGCCGAAGTCACCGCGAGCGACTCGGCTGTCGTCGAGTGCTCCGTCCGCTGCCGCAAATCGACCACCTTCTTCACGCCGATCCTGGCCAGCTCCGACCACCCGCGTGAGTCAGGCTGCCCTCCGCGGTAGACGCGATCGTTGACCTTGTGGAAGTTCGGGAGCCCGGCGACCTCCGTGGTGGCCGAGTGGGAGAAGGAGGGAATGGCGAAGGCTGCGGTGAGGACGGCGGAAGTCACAAGTCGACGCATGGGACCTGCCCTGTAAGAAGGACGAACGAGCCGGGACGCTTCTTTTGACCCCGCGACCAGCCTCTAGGTTCGAGCAGAGTGAATGGCCACATATTCTTGACCTGGCCCGGGCGAATCCATGAAGTCGGGAGCCCACCGATCCCCGTCAAGGGCGTGCCACGCGCGGCTCGGGCCAAAGTGTCCAGGCTCCGTTGCCGCCGGTCACGATCAGCGAGTCCGCCGCCACGTCCAGGAGGGCCGACGATGCGACGCCGTTGGCCGTGACCAGCACCGAGTGTCGCCCGATCGGCGGCATCAGGAAGGCGGCGATCGTCGTGGCGGGGGCGAGAGCCGTCGGACAACCGGGACCGGGACGCTGGACGCCGAGCAGATCGATCTGGATGCCCTGTCCGAAGGGTGTCTGCCGCATGGATTGGCGATGGACGATCGTGTAGCCGATGCACTCGTACTGGCGCTGAGTCTGGGCGTCGATCCTCAGCCGTCCCGTCGAGTCCTCCGCCGCTCGGAGCTCGACAACCGAGTCGATCGGGAGCGTGGTTGGGCTATCCTCACAACCAGGAAGGATGAGAGCGACCAGGAGAAGACAGGCCCGCCAGAATCCTCCCAGTTGCCGGTGCAGGAAGCGCAGGTCGTCCAGGCCGCGAGAGCTCATGTTGTGTTCTTCCACGTCGGCGTTCGAGCGGACCGTCCACCGGAGACTCTACGCCGGAAAGCGGTCGAGTCTCGACTCCGAGTTCGCGATGAGGCCCGGATGCTCGTTCGACAGGTCTTCGACTTCGGTGACGTTCCCACGTCAAGTCTCTGGGACATCAGCCCGATAACATCTTTCAGACCATGTGGCACAGGCCGTGCTTGCGGGGCCTCGGGGCCTTTGTTAGCGTCGGCTGAGAAGCGAAGCAACGAACCGAAGCGCTCGTGAAGGCGACGGCCGCGAAGTCAGGCCGAAGGAAACCTCGCATGTTTCACGCACTCAGCCCTCGAAGCGCCCCGTGGTGGCGGGCCGGCTGCGTGATGGCGATGGTGGCCCTCATGGCCCTGGGTTGCGAGAAGGCGCCGAGAACCGAGCCCGGGCCGGCCAGCGGAGAGATGCCGGACCAGGAAGTCAGCGACTTCGTGGTCACCGAGACCGACGCCGGGCAGCCGCAGTGGACGCTCTACGCTCGCAGCGCAGCCATCTACAACGCGCGTAACGCGATCGTCGCGCACGGCGTGCGGGTGGACTTCTTCGATGAAGAGGGCAAGCGCTCCTCGACGCTGACCGCTCGGGAGGGCGAGCTCAACCAGCAGCGCCGTGACATGGTGGCTCGGGGGAACGTCGTGCTGCAGACCACGGAAGGGACGCGGATGTCGACCGAAGAGCTGTCGTTCATCAATCAGCGACAGCGCATCGTCTCCGACCTCTTCGTGCGCGTCGAGCGCGCCGGGGACGTTCTGACCGGGATCGGCTTCGAGAGCGATCCCAACCTCGAGCACTTCGAATTCAAGAAGCAGGTCCAGGCCACCGTGCGCACTCGCTCGGGTGGAATCCTCGAAGAGGGCAAATGACGGAGGGCACGGCCACCAACGGCACCGAAGGCGTCGTCGCCGAGGGCCTGGTGCGCTACTACGGAAAATGGCGGGTGGTCAGCGAAGTCAGCATGGAGGTCCGCCGCGGGGAAGTGGTGGGCCTGCTCGGCCCCAACGGGGCGGGCAAGACCACGACGTTCTATATGGTGGTTGGATTGTTGCGTCCTTCTTCAGGACGGATACGACTCAATGGCGAAGACATCACGGATCAGCCGATGTACCGGCGGGCGCGGATGGGGCTGGGCTATCTGGCGCAGGAGCCGAGCATCTTCCGGCGCCTCACCGTGCGACAGAACATCCAGGCGGTGCTCGAGACCATGAAGTTCACGCCGGCCGAGCGCCAGCAGCGGCTGGGCGAGCTCCTGGAGGAGCTGAACCTCACGCACCTGTCCGATCGCCAGGCGCACAAGCTGTCGGGAGGCGAGAGGCGCCGCGTGGAGATCACGCGCGCGCTGGCGCGCACGCCTTCTTTCATTCTGCTCGACGAGCCGTTCGTGGGTATCGATCCCATCGCGGTCGCCGAGATCCAGGACATCGTGGGACGCCTGAGGGAGCGTGGTCTGGGCGTCCTCATCACCGATCACAACGTTCGCGAGACGCTTCGCATCACGGATCGCGCCTACATCATGTACGAAGGGCGTATCCTGATGCATGGCTCGGCGGAGCAGCTGGCCGGCGATCCCAAGGCGCGCGAGATCTACCTGGGCGAGCGATTCAGCCTGTAAACGGAGTCGTCTGACATGGAAATCAAACACTCGCTGAACCTTTCGCAGAGACCGGCGCTGATCATGACGCAGCGCCTCCAGCAAGCGCTCAAGCTGCTCCAGGTGCCGACGCTCGAGCTGCAGGCGATCCTCAAGCAGGAGATCATGCAGAATCCGATGCTCGAGGAGGTCGACGAGCTCACGGAGAACGAGGATATCGCCAAGGAGGATTCGCCGGAGGAGACCGCGAACGAAGAGGCGGACGAGCCGAGCGAGGACGATCCGATCGACTGGTCCGACTACATCCAGGACGGACTCGACCGCACCTACATACCGCAGAGCGAGGTCAACCCCGAGTTCCTCGAGAAGGTCCCGGTCACGCGCACCACGCTGGCCGAGAGCCTGCTCGAGCAGCTGCATTTCCTGAGTCTTTCGGCGGAGCACATGAAGGTCGCGGAGTTCCTCGTCGGCTCCCTGGATGAGCGTGGATACTTGTCGACGCCATTGCTGGAAGTCAGCCAGGCGATGGGGAGGCCTGCTGAAGAGATCGAGCGTGTGCTCTGCGTCATCCATGCCCTCGAGCCGGTGGGCGTGGGCGCCCGCGACCTGCGCGAGTGCCTGCTCATCCAGCTCGACGCCAAGCGCCAGAGGGACACGCTGGTATGGCGCCTGATCCACGACCAATTCGACAATCTCGTGAATCGCCGCTTCCCCGAGATCGCGCGCAACCTGAAGTGCACGGTCGAGGAAGTCCAGGCCGCCGCGGACGAGGTCGCCACGCTGAATCCCAAGCCGGGGCTCGAAGTGTCGGCCGAGGATCCCAAGTACGTCGTCCCCGACCTGCTCGTGGAGCGGGTCGACGACGAGTACATCGTCCTGCTCAACGACCGCAACGTGCCGCGCCTGCGGATCTCGTCGGCCTACGAGAGCGTGCTCAAGGATCGCAAGAACTCGGAGAAGGGCACGCCGGGCGGCGACACCCGGGCCTACATCCAGAACAAGCTGAACTCGGCGCGCTGGCTGATCCAGACCATCGAGCAGCGCCGGCGCACCATGATCAAGGTGATGAACTGCATCATCCGCGAGCAACGGGAGTTCTTCGACAAGGGCATCGCGTTCCTGCGGCCGCTCACGCTGCAGCAGGTCGCGCGCCAGATCGACATGCACGAGTCGACCGTGAGCCGGGTGTGCAGCGGGAAGTACGTCCAGACGCCGCGCGGCGTGTTCGAGCTGAAGTTCTTCTTCTCGAGCGGTCTCGAGACCGAAGATGGCGAGGACGTGTCGGCGCGCACCGCCAAGGACATCATCAAGACCCTCATCGAGGAGGAGGACAAGAAGGAACCTCTCTCCGATCAGCGCATCGCGGAGCTGCTGCACGAGAAAGGCCTGCGCATCGCCCGAAGGACCGTGGCCAAGTATCGCGAGCAGCTCAGCATTCTGCCGGCGCGCTTCCGGCGCCGGGTGGCCTGACGCCTCGGGGGTACTCCAGCCCTCGACCCATCCAGAAGGAGGGGCCATGCGCATTCATCTCACCGCACGTCACTGCGATCTGGATCCTGAGGATCGCTTGCTGGCCGAGCAGCGCGTCGAGAAGCTTTCGCGATTCGTTCGCGACATTCAGGAAGCCCACATCACCGTTTCTCAGGAGAAATACCGTTACCTCGCCGAGATCGCGCTCAAGGTGCGCGGCCGCGAGATGGCGAGCCGAGAGGAGGCCGATCAAGCCCGCGTCGCCATCGAGCGCGCCGCGGACCGCCTCGAGCAGCAGGTGCGACGCCTCAAGGACCGCCGTCTGGAGCGGCGGCGCGGCGATCGCGCGCGAGCCGCGGACCGCTTGATGCCGCCCGAGCCGCCCGTCGAGGGCGAGGAATGGGGCATGCGGGCCGAAGCGGCGGGCGACGAGGAATGAAACAGGTGCACAACCTGACGGCCGCACGTCTCTACGAGGACCAGCGCGAAGAACTTCAGTTGGAGGCGCTCACCGAATCGCTCGCCAGCAAGCGCGAGATCACGCTGAGCGACATCAATCGCCCCGGCATGGCGTTGATGGGATTCGTCGAGAACTTCCTTCCCGAGCGCATCCAGATCATCGCCCAGACCGAAGTCACCTACCTCAAGACGCTCTCTCAAAGTGACCAGGAGGCCGCGATCCAGAGGCTGTTCCAGTTCGAGCTGCCGCTGATCGTGGTGTGCAAGGGCCTCGAAGTTCCGAAGAGCTTGATCGAGATGGCGAACCGCGCGCAGGTGCCCGTGCTGAGGACGCCGAAGAGCACCACGCCGTTCATCCACGCGCTCACCTCGTACCTGGACCACATGTTCGCGCCGGTCACCACCGCGCACGGCTCGCTGGTCGATGTCTATGGCGTCGGGCTCCTGTTCACCGGGCGCAGCGCGATCGGCAAGTCCGAGACCGCGCTGGATCTCGTGGAGCGCGGGCACCGGCTGGTGGCCGATGACGTGGTCACGATCATGCGCCGTCAGGGCGACCTGCTGATCGGCAGCGGCAACCAGCTCCTGCGGCACCACATGGAGATCCGCGGCCTGGGGATCATCGACGTGCAGGCGATCTTCGGCATCCGCTCGATCCGCTTGCAGAAGCGTGTCGAGGTCGAGGTCAAGCTGTCCGACTGGTCGAACGAAGAGGACTACGAGCGCCTCGGGCTCGACGACAAGAAGACCCAATACCTCGACGTCGAGATCCCGCTGGTCCAGGTGCCGATCACGCCGGGCAAGAACATCACCGTGATCGCCGAGGTCATCGCGCTCAATTATCTGGTCAAGGTGACCGGCGGCTTCTCGCCTGCGGAGCGCCTCAACCAGCACCTCATCGAGCTGATGAAGCGAAAGAGCGCCGCCAAGGCCTGGGTCCGCGAGGACATCGAGTGATGGCCATCGTTCCCGCGCTGCTCGTCACCCATGCGGATCTAGGCTCGGCTCTGCTGCGCGCCGCGGTGCGCGTCTACGGACCGGCCGAGGACGTCCAGGTCGTCTCCAACGAGGGTCTGTCGCGCGATCAGCTCGAGAAGGAGATCGACGACCAGGTTTCGCTATGGGAGAAGGGCGGACTCATCCTCGCGGACTTCTGGGGCGGCTCGTGCCATATCTGTGGGATCGCCGCGGCGCGCGGCCACGGCGAAGTCATCGTGGTGACCGGCCTCAACCTGCCGCTGCTGCTCGACTATCTCCACAACCGCGACAAGCTCGCTCCGCTCGAGCTGGCGGAACGGCTCCAGCAGAAGGGCCGAGACAGCATCCGGCTCCATCACGATCTGACCGCATGAGCTGGGTCCTCCGACGAGTGGACGACCGGCTCATCCACGGGCAGGTGGTCGTGGCGTGGGGCAACCATCTCCGTCCACGCCGCATCTGGGTGGTGGACGACGCCGCCGCGTCGAGCGCATGGGAGCGCGACCTGCTCGCATCCGTGGGTCCGCCCGAAGTGCAGGTTCGCGTGCTCACCGTCGCCGAAGCCGCCGCCGACTACGCGGCCGAAGAGAACGCCCAAGGCGCGGCCATCCTCCTCATGCGCGACCTGAAGACCGCCGTGGGTCTGTTGGAGGCCGGCGTGGCCCTCCACACCGTGAATCTGGGCGGCATCCACTACGCTCAAGGTCGAACCAAGATCAACGAGTACCTCTACATGAACGACGCCGACCGCGAGCGCGCGCGCCGGCTGATCGCGGCAGGCGTCATTCTCGAGGTGCAGGACGTCCCCGCGACGCGGCC
Organism: Candidatus Eisenbacteria bacterium; assembly: GCA_035712145.1. Taxonomy (NCBI): domain Bacteria; phylum Candidatus Eiseniibacteriota; species Candidatus Eiseniibacteriota bacterium. The sequence goes on from DASTBI010000156.1 coordinate 17,881, forward strand.
ACTTCCGCTGGCCGCGATCGATCCTGAAATGGCCCGTTCCTAAGATCGCGACTTCCATGCATCGGGTGAGCCTGGTGATGATCGTGCACGACCACCAGCCGGTCGGGAACTTCGACGGCGTGTTTCGTGACGCATACGACGACGCGTACGGGCCGTTCCTCGGATTCCTCGAGTCGCATCCGGAGTTCCGCTTGGCACTTCACACCAGTGGCCCTCTGCTCGACTGGATGGCTGCGAACGAGCCAGGCTACCTGGAGGGACTGCGTGCCCTGGTTGCGCGCGGGCAGGTCGAGCCATGGGGAGGGGGACTCTACGAACCCATCCTGCCCGCAATCCCCGAGGAAGACCGATACGGACAGATCCGGGCGCTGGCCGATCGTCTGGAGGCCGGCCTGGGAATGCGTCCGCGAGGCCTGTGGCTCACCGAGCGAGTCTGGGAGCCAGGTCTCGCCTCGAGCCTGGTGAAGGCGGGCGTCGAATACACCGCGGTCGACGACGCGCACTTCGTCGCCGCAGGTCTCGAGCGCGACCAGCTTTGGGGACGTTTCACGACCGAGGACCAGGGCGCGAGCCTGACGATGTTTCCCATCCACCGCGAGCTGCGCTACTCGATCCCCTTCGGCGAGCCGAAGGACACGATCGACATCCTGCGGCGGGTCGCCCAGAGCGGGCCGGATCGCATTGCCGTGCTGGGTGACGACGGCGAAAAGTTCGGCGTCTGGCCAGGCACCAGGAAGCGCTGTTACGAGGAGCGCTGGCTCGAGCGTTTCTCCCAGGCCATCGCCGCCGAGGACTGGATCGAGGTCATCACGCCCGCGGAGGCGGTCGAGCGCCATCGCTCGCTCGGCCTGGTCTACCTGCCGACCGCGTCGTACCACGAGATGCAGGAATGGGCGTTGCCGCCCGCCGCGCAGCACCGCTATCACGCGGCCGCGGCGGCGCTGAAGCCGACGATGGGCGACGCTGCGCTCGACTTGCTCCGCGGGGGGCACTGGCGCGCGTTCCTGGCGCGGTATCCCGAGTCGAACCGAATTCATAAACGGATGCTGCGCGCCTCACGAACGCTGTGGACGAATGCGCGCGAGCACGACGACGCGTGGCGCGAAGCGCGTGATCACCTGTGGCGCGCGCAGTGCAACGACGCCTACTGGCACGGAGTCTTCGGCGGCCTGTACCTGCCGCATCTTCGTTCCGCGCTCTATCGCGAGCTGATCGCGGCCGAGCGGCGGGTCCCTGGTGGAGCAGGGTCCGGCGATCTCGATCTCGACGGCGCGGACGATGCGCTCATCCAGGGCCCAAGGCTCGCGGCATGGCTCTCCACCCGCGGCGCGCGCCTGTGGGGCCTGGACGATCGGACCGGACTCTGCAACTACATCGATACGCTGGCGCGCCGTCCCGAGGCGTATCACGAGAAGCTGCGCAAGGCGGCGGTGGGAGGCGGGGAGGCCGAGACCATCCATGCCGGCGTGCGATGGAAGGAGCCCGGCCACGCGCGACTACTCGAAGCGTACGACCCGCACGAGCGCGACGCCTTCCTCGACCAGTGGAGTGAAGGTGGCGCGACCCATGACTGGGCCGAGGACCGATTCGATCTTGACGCCTCGAGCGACCGCGTACGCCTGACGATGGACGAAGGCGCCGTGCCGCGCCTCGAGAAGACCTACCGGCTCGACTCCGAAAACGGTCTCGAGGTGAGCTATCGGCTCTCGTCCGGCCGCGAGCGTCACGGCACGCTCCAGGTCACGGTGAATCTCGGGCTTCATGTGTTCCGCGCCGACGACCGCTGGGTCGAGATCGACGGCCGCCGGGCCGACGCCGCGCATTGGGGCGCCGAGGAGCGTCGCGCCGGGGTGAGCATGGCGGCGTTCGTCGACGCCTGGGCCGATCGGCGGCTCGAGATCGACACCGACCGCCCCGCGGAGTGGTCGCGCGCGCCGATCGAGACCATCTCGCTCTCCGAGGCCGGAGCCGAGGCAGTGTTCCAGGGAGTCGAGTCGCGCTATCGCTTCGAGGTCGACATTTCGGCCGGCGGCGAGTGGCGCGTGGCGTTCCGCCTCAAGGCACTCCGCGCCGCCCAGGTGCCGGTGTGAACCCTTCGTTCCTGGTCTCGGTGCTGATGGGTGGCATCGCCGCGATCGACGCCACGCCGCTGGCGCAGACGATGATCTCGCAGCCGCTCGTCACCGCCACCGTTCTCGGGCTGGTGTGGGGCGATCTCCCGACGGCACTCCAGGTCGGAATCGTGCTGCAGATCCTGGCCGTGAGCACGCAGCCGGTCGGCGCGAGAACCGGCGAGGATTACGCGTCCGGCGGCGTCGTCGGCGCCAGCCTCGCGCTCGCGCTCGTGGACCGCCAGCCGTTCCTGCTGGTGCGCGAATCCAGCGCAATGATCGGTGTGCTGGTCGGCATCGCGGTCGCGATCTTCGGCTCGGCGCTCACTCGCATGCTGCGCCGTCTCAATGAAGGGCTCGGCCGCTGGGCGGAAGCCGAGGTGCGCGCGGGTCGCGAAGGCGCGCTGGGCGCGGCACAGCGCGCGGGCGTTGTCCTGTGCTTCGGCATCGGTGTAAGTTACTCGGCTGCTTGCCTTGGCCTGAGTCTGTGGGGCCTTTCCCGGTTCGTGGACACCGAGTCGCTGCGTCTGGCGAAGGCCTGGAATCTCGCGCAGCCCTTGTGGCTCGGATTGGGTCTCGCCCAGATGCTTCAATCCTTCGTGCAGCGTCATCTCGTCCGCGGCGCGCTGTTTGGCGCCGCGTTGATCGCCTCGTGGATCATCCTCATGGTCGGGGCGCGCTGATGCCGCTCGCGAATGCCGATCTTCGCCGCGTGATGCTGCGCACGCACCTGCTCCAGGCCACCTGGAACTACGAGCGCCAGCAGGGCGTGGGGTGGGCATGGAGCCTTCAGCCGGTCATCGAGCGCTTGTATCCCGAGGGCGAGGAGCGCACGGAGCGGCTGCTCGAGCACACCGCATACTTCAACACCCAGCCCACGCTGGCTTCCGTGGCGCTCGGCGCCGCGGCGGCGCTCGAAGAGCAGCGCGCCAACGGCGGACAGGTGGACGCCGACGTCATGGCGCGCGTCAAAGGCGTGCTCGGCTCGGCGCTCGCGGCGATCGGCGACCGGCTGTTCTGGTTCACGCTGCGGCCCTTCGCCGCCTGCGTGGGATTGATCTTCGCGACCCGCGGCTCCTGGGCCGGGGCGCTCCTGCTCTGGGCCTGCTACAACTCGCTCCATCTCGTGATGCGCGCCCGCGGCGTGGAATGGGGATATCGCAGCGGCCCGAGTGTTCTCAGCGAGGGGCTGCGGGCGACACTCGAGCGGCTCATCAACCGCCTATCGGTGATGGGCTCGATGCTGGTCGGCATCCTCACCGCGGTGCTGCTCGTCCCGCGCGGCGAGCCACGCGAGGTCACGTTTCAGGTGATGCTGATCGCCGGGCTGGCGCTGGGACTGCTGAGCGCCTCGCGAGCGCGGCCGACGCCGAGCCAGTGGGCGCTGGGGCTCGGAGCTCTGGCGGTCGCCTCGGCCTGGCTGCGATGACGCCATGGATCCTCGGAGGACGCCGTTGAAGGAAGTGCAGCTCCTGATCCGCAATCAGCTCGGGCTCCATGCGCGCGCCTGTGCGTTGTTCGTCAAGACGGCGACGCGTTACAAGGCCGAGGTGTTCGTGAGCCGCGATGATCTGGAAGTGAACGGTAAGAGCATCATGGGCGTCATGATGCTGGCCGCCGAGGAAGGCGCGTTGATCAAGGTGCGCGCCCAGGGACCCGACGAAGACGCGGCCATCGCAGCGCTCAAGGATCTGGTCGACGGGAAATTCGGAGGCGAGCCGTGAAGCTTTCCGGGATCGCCGCCTCACCGGGCATCGGCGTCGGCCCGGCCTTCGTGCTCGAGTCCGAGGAGCTGGCGGTGCGCGACTTCAAGGTGCCGGCGGACAAGGTGGAGCGCGAGATCGAGTTCTTCGACAAGGCGCTCAAGCAGTCGCGCCGCGATGTGGCGCAGCTCCGCGACGGCATCGCCACCGAGCTGGGCGAAAACGAGGCCGCCATCTACGACGCCCACGTCATGATGCTCGACGACCCGGAGCTGCACCGTGTGGTGACCGAGGGCATCCGCACCACTCGCCGCAATGCCGGGGTGGTGTTCCGCGACTACATGTCGGGCGTGGCCGCGCGCCTGGAGCGCGTCGAGGACGAATACCTGCGCGAGCGCCACGCCGACGTGCTCGACATCGAGCGCCGTGTGCTGCGCTACCTGGTGGGAGGCGGGCAGCGCCGCGTCGGCCTGCCCGGTCCGGCGGTCGTGATCGCCCACGACATCGGGCCGAGCGACGTGGCCATGCTCGACCGCACCAAGGTGCTGGGCGTGGTCACCGAGGTGGGGAGCCGCACCTCGCACAGCGCGATCGTCGCGCGCGGCCGCGGCATCCCCGCGGTGGTGGGGGCGCGCGGCGTGATCGAGCACGTCAAGACGGGCGAGATGAGCCTGGTGGACGGGTTCCGCGGCGAGGTCGAGCTCAATCCGGACCCGGAGACCGTCAACCGCTACAAGGCGCGGCGCGCGCGCTTCGACCAGGACCTGGTGAAGCTGCGCGAGCTGCGCCAGCTGCCGGCGCAGACGCTGGATGGCCACCGCGTGGACCTCGGCGGCAACATCGAGCTGCCGACCGACGTCGACGAGGTGATCGCGGTAGGCGCCGACGGCGTCGGACTCTTCCGCACCGAGTTCTTCTACCTCGACCGCGCCGAGCTGCCGAGCGAGGAGGAGCAGTTCATCGCGTATCGGACCGTGGCCGAGAAGCTGGCCCCGAGGCCGGTCATCTTCCGCACCATGGACCTGGGTGGCGACAAGGTCGCCTCGTACCTGGGCACGACGCACGAGACCAACCCGTTCCTCGGCTATCGCGGGATCCGGTTTGCGCTCCATCATCCCGAGGTGTTTCGTGCCCAGCTCCGCGCCATCTACCGGGCGAGCGCGTTCGGCAACGTGCGGCTGATGTTCCCGATGATCTCGAGCCTGGGGGAGCTGCGGCGCGCCACGGCCCTGTGCTCCGAAGTCGCGGCCGAGCTCGCCCGCACCCAGGTGGCCTACGATCGCGAGATCCAGGTCGGCATGATGGTCGAGACTCCGAGCGCGGTGTGGGAAGCTGATCTCATGGCGAAGCTCACCGACTTCTTCTCGATCGGCACCAACGACCTCACCCAGTACACGCTGGCCATGGACCGCGACAACGAGCGGCTCTCGCATCTCTACGAGCCGCTGAGCCCCGCGGTGCTGCGCAGCATTCGCCACACCGTGGAGTGCGGCCACCGCGCCGGCCGCTGGGTGGGCGTGTGCGGCGAGATGGCGGGCGACCCGCGAACCGCGGTGCTCCTGGTCGGGCTGGGCGTGGACGAGCTCAGCATGTCGAGCTTCGATTTGCCTCGCGTGAAGGCGGCGATCCGCAGTGTGAATATGACCCAGGCGCGACAGCTCTCGCAGGAAGCTCTGGAGCTTTCCTCGGCCGCCGAGGTGCGCGAGTGTCTGAGCTGCAAACTGGACCCCATTCTGCCGGCGCTCGCGCTCGGCGTGAAGGACAACACATGACGAATTCCCTCGACCCACCCTATGCCCATGACCCGAAGGGGATGGGTGCACTGATCGAAGGCATTCCCGATCAGATCGATGCCGCGCTCCAGCGCATCACCGCCTCACCCTGGAAGCTGGACCACTCGCGTCTGCCCTCCACCCTCGCCGTGGGCGCGATGGGAGGATCGGCGATCGCCGCCGAGCTCACCGCCGCGCTCTACGCCGACCGCATCATGCGCCCCATGGTGGTGGTGCGCGATTATCACTGGCCTGGGTTCGTGACCCGCGAGGCGTTCGCGCTCCACTGTTCGTACTCGGGCGCCACCGAAGAGACGCTCGCCCTGTACAAGCAGGCGAGCCACCGCGGCGTGCCGCGCGCGGCGCTGACCACGGGCGGCTCGCTGGCCGCCGCGTGCGACCGCGACGGCGTGCCCTGGCACCGGCTGCCGAGCGGGATGCCGCCGCGAGCCGCGATGTTCTCGTCGTGGGTGCCGATCACGTACCTGATCGCCGCGCTCGACTGGTGCGACGATCCGACTCGCGACTGGCGCTACACCCAGGAGCGGCTCGCGGATCTCAAGGAGGACATCGGGCTCCACGTCCCGGAGAGGAAGAACGCGGCCAAGCAGCTGGCGCGCGAAATCGGCGACCGTTTCGTGGTGGTCTACACCTCCACCGGGCTCGCCGCCCCGGCGGCCACCCGGCTCCGGCAGCAGCTCAACGAGAATGCTAAGATGCTCGGCCGCTCGGCCCAGGTACCCGAGCTGAACCACAACGAGATCGTCGGCTGGGAACGGCCGGACTCGATCCAGGAGTCCACGGCGGTATTGATCCTGCAGGATCCGGATGATCGCGAGGAGATTCGCCGCCGGCTCGCTCTGACGGCCGAATACGTGAAGGGTCAGGGAGCGCACGTGCACCAGGTTCCGGCCGGAGGCGGCAGTCGCCTGAGCCGCATGGCGCATCTCGTGATGTGGGGTGATTACCTGAGCTTCTACCTCTCTCAGCTGCGTGGCGTGGATCCCACGCCGGTGGCGAGTATCGACGAATTCAAGCGCCGCATGGCGGCAGCGACGACGACCAAGGAGAGCTGATGGCCGCACGACACCTCTTCACCTCGGAATCGGTGACGGAAGGACATCCCGACAAGATTGCCGACCAGATCTCGGACGCGGTGCTCGACGCGCTGATCGAGCAGGACCGCGCGAGCCGCGTGGCGTGCGAGACGCTGGTGACCACCGGGCTCGCGGTCGTGGCCGGCGAGATCACGAGCCACGGCTACGTGGAGATCCCCTCGCTGGTGCGCCGGGTGATCGGCGAGATCGGCTACGACAGCGCCGAGTACGGCTTCGACTGCCATACGTGCGCGGTGGTGACGACGATCGACGATCAGTCACCCGACATCGCGATGGGCGTGAACACCGGCGGCGCCGGCGACCAGGGTCTGATGTTCGGCTTCGCATGCCGCGAGACCCCGCAGCTCATGCCGCTGCCCATCATGCTCGCCCACGGCCTCACGCGGCGTCTGGCCTACGTGCGGCGCAAAGGCATCGTTCCCTACCTGCGCCCGGACGGGAAGTCACAGGTCACGGTCGAGTACGAGGGGGACAAGCCGCGCAAGGTGCACACCATCGTGGTGTCGAGCCAGCACGCCGAAGGGATTTCGCAGGCGAAGATTCGTCGCGACATCATGAAGCACGTGATCGAGCCGACGATCCCGGCGCGCCTGCGCGCGCGTCCCACCGTGCACATCAATCCCACCGGATCGTTCGTGAAGGGCGGCCCCATGGCGGACACTGGGCTCACCGGGCGCAAGATCATCGTGGACACCTACGGCGGTGTCGGCAGCCACGGCGGTGGCGCGTTCAGCGGCAAGGATCCGAGCAAGGTCGACCGCTCGGCGAGCTACGGCGCGCGCTACGTGGCGAAGAACCTGGTCGCCTCCGGCTTGTGTGACCGCGCCGAGGTACAGTTCGCCTATGCGATCGGCGTCGCCGAGCCGGTCAGCATCATGATCGACACCAACGGCACCGGAAAGGTGAAGGACAGCAAACTCACCGATCTCGTGCGCCAGCACTTCGACCTCACGCCGAAGGGCCTGATCGATCATCTGAAACTGCGGCGTCCGATCTTCCGGAAGACGGCGGCCTACGGTCACTTCGGTCGCAACGAGCCGACGTTCACGTGGGAGAAGACCGACAAGGCGAAGGCGCTGGCGAGAAGCGTGTAGCCCTGCTGGATTCAGGAGAGGGCCGACGTCTCGCGACGCCGGCCCTTTGTCGTGTCCCCTTCGAAGAGGGGTAGTCTAGGCGGGTCATGGGCCTCCACCTCAGCCACGACGTCACCCTCGGCTGGCCGCGGGCGGGAACTCTGCCCATTGGCGTTCGCTTCGCGCCTTCGATCGCCCGTTTTCCCGACGATCCCGACCTCAAGCGGGGCGGCGCGGAGGTCATCTGGCCCGACGGGCCAAACAATGACTGGGGGCGGCGCATCCTGCGCGATGTTCCGACGGGATTCGACGGCCTCGTCATGCTCGACAACGAAGGCCCGCAGCATGACGCGCTCTGGGCCCCGCTGGGACAGCTCGTCCACCCCGGCCGGCGCAAGATGAGCATCGCCGCCATGTGCCGGCAGGTCGACGCGTGCAAGCGCGTTCGGCCCAAGGCGGCCTTCGGCTTCTACGCCGTTCCGTCGGGCGGCTGGTATGCGCCGCGGATGTACGAGCAGACGCGCCGCTACGGAAACGAGCTGCATGAACTCTACTACCACGTCGACGTGATCATGCCCGGGCTCTACTGCCCCGAGACATCCCCCGGCCACGAGCGTCACGCCGACTTCGTCATGGAAATGGCCTGGAGCATTGCGCGCAAGAAGGGTCTGCCGCTCGCCCCCGTGGTCGGCACCCGCAGCTACTCGCGGGGCGACGACCAGGCAGTGTTGCTCGGCGAGGACGTGCTCAGCCCGTGGATGAAGGTTGTGATGAAGTACCGCCCTGAGCACCTCATCTACTGGCAGAACGAGCCGGGTTTCGTCCGTCTCCTCAAGGAGAAGGCGCTCAGACGGGCGCTGACCGATGACGAGATAACCACTAGCCGCGAAGAGGCCGCACGGAACTTGGCATGGGGACTCAACTTCTTCAGGCGGTACATGTACTAGCGCCGTGAATCGGCGCTGGCGCTTTACGTAGGTCCGCGGCGCGGCGCTACACTTCTTGCGTTCTTGGGCTTGGCTTCGGACGTCAGGGATACACGGGGGATCGTCCCCCGGCCATCGACGAAGCCTCTTGGAGGTCGCATGCTGTCTCGCCATGTCCGTTCTTCTGCGCTCCTCGCCCTGCTCTGCCTGTCCGCCCAGACGGCGACGGCGCAGGTCATCCGCGACGACTTCTACGGGGTCAATGGCAACGTCTACGCCATCGCGGAGATGAACGGCGTGGTCTACGTGGCCGGCAGCTTCGACCGGGTCGGCCCCCAAACCGGCACCGCGGTGCCGATCTCGGCCTCGACCGGTGGTGTGTTGGCGTACCCGCTCGCGAACGGCGCGACCTTGGCGGTCGCGCCAGACGGCGCGGGTGGGTGGTACATCGGAGGGCAGTTCACGAGCGTGGGCGGGGTGGCTCGATCCGGCATCGCCCGCTTGAACCCCGACTTCACTCTGTCCTCGTGGAACCCTGACGTGGCCGGAGCCGTCTACTCGATCCTTGTGACCGGTTCCACCGTGTACATCGGTGGGGCATTCGCGAGCGTCGGGGGAGTCGCGCGCACCAATGCGGCCGCGCTGGATGCGGCCACCGGGGCGCCAACCGCGTGGAACCCCGTTGCCAACGCGACGGTCTGGACGCTCGCCTCGAGCGGCGGGGCGATCTACATGGGCGGCCAGTTCACGACCGTGGGAGGGCAGCCGCGGAATCGCTTGGCCGCGGTCGATCCTTCGACTGGGGCCGTGGCCGCTTGGAACCCCGACGCGAACGGCGATGTCCGGAAGGTGGTGCCCCATGGATCGACGCTGCTCGCGGCGGGTATCTTCACCAGCATCGGCGGTCAGCCGCGAAACAACGTCGCGGCGCTCGACCTCGGCACCGGGGCCGCGACCGGCTGGAATCCGGACGCGAACCAGGGCGTCCTGGCTCTGGCGGTGAGCGGCTCGACGGTGTACCTGGGGGGGAACTTCACCTCGATCGGTGGAGTCACCCGGTTGAGGCTCGCCGCGGTGGACGCCGTCAGCGGCTCGTTGTCCGCGTGGAATCCGTCGAGCGGCGCGATGACCTCGGTCTTCGCGTTGGCGGTGGACGGATCGACGGTCTACGCCGGGGGGAACTTCTTCTCCATCGCCGGGCAGCTTCGCGACAACCTGGTCGCGATCGACGCAGGCACAGGCGTCGCGACGGCCTGGAATCCCGCTCCCGACGCGCCGATCCAGTGCCTGGCCGTCTCGGGAAGCACCGTCTTCGCGGGTGGAACGCTCACCATGGCGGGAGGCATCGAAAGAAGAGGTGCCGCCGCGTTCGACGCGACGACCGGCGCGCTCACGTCCTGGAACCCCGGCGTCAACAACTCGATCTTCGCCATGATCGCGAGCGGAGGACTGATCTACGCCGGCGGAAACTTCACCTCCATCGGAGGCCAGTCCAGGGCCGGGCTTGCGGCGCTGGACCCGGCGACGGGGAGCGCGACCGCGTGGAACCCGAACGTGACCGGCGGGGACGTGGCGTCGATGGCCATCGGCGGCTCGACGCTCTTCGCTGGCGGGCTGTTCTCGGCCGTCGGTGGGCAATCCCGCAGCCGGCTGGCCGCGGTCGACCTTGTGACCGGCGCCGTCACCAGCTGGAACCCTGGCGCCAACGAGAGAGTGTGGGCGCTCGCCGTCGACGGCACGACCGTTTACGCGGGCGGTCTATTCACCAGCATCGGGGGCCAGCCACGGAACTACCTGGCCGCGATCAACTCCGATGGCGCGGCCACGTCCTGGAATCCCAACCCCGGCTCGGCGGTGCATGCCCTGGCGGTCAGCGGCAGCACGGTGTACGCAGGAGGGGACTTCTCTACGATCGGCGGCCAGTCGCGCAGTGGGATCGCCGCCCTGGATGCCGCGACCGGCATGGCGACGAGCTGGAACCCCGCTGCAAGCCACTCGGTCGTTGCTCTTGGCCTTGGCAGCAACACGATCTACGCCGGCGGGTCCTTCACCAGCATCGGGGGAGCGGCCCGCGGTCGTGCCGGGGAGCTGAGCCTGACGACCGGAGCGGCCACGACCTGGAACCCGAACGCGAACAATATAGTGCGCGCGCTGTGCGTGAGCGGAAGCACGGTCTATCTCGGAGGCCAGTTCAGCACGGTCGGCGGTGATCCGCACTCCGGATTCGCCGTGGTGGTCAATCCCCAGGTCGGCGTGGCTGAAGAAGGGCCAGTGAGCGTGCTGGAGCTCTCGCCGTCGCCCAATCCGACCACGGGGCCGGCACGTCTGACCCTCGCGCTGCCGCGCGCCGCGCCCGTGCGGATCAGCATCTACGATCTCCAGGGCCGTCTGGTCGCGAGGCCTCTCGACGACACGCGCACCGCCGGCCGTCACGTGGTCACGTGGGACCCGCACGTGGCCGGCGCGAATCCCGGTCTCTTCTTCGTCCGTCTCGAAGCGTTGGGCGAGCGGATCACTCGCCGACTGGTGCTGATGCGCTGATTCCAACCGGACTCGTTCCCAAGGAAAGGCCGCCGTCCGAGCGACGGCGGCCCTCCTTGTTCCCGGGCGGGGAGCGAGCCCGCCCGAGGGAGATCAACGCACCCGGATTCCGGTCTGGGTCATCGTCCGGTCGCCGACACGGAGCCGAATCACGAAGAATCCGGCCTTGAGCTCGCGGCCGCGCTCGCTGCGGAAATCCCAGCTCACCTGGTGCGCGCCGGCCTCTCTGCGACCCTGCGCCAGATCGGCGAGCTTGCGGCCGGCGAGATCGTAAGCGGCCAGAGAGACTTCGGCCGCACGCGGCAGCGTGAACCGCACGCCGACCTTGTCGACTGCCGGGTTGGGAACGACCGGTGCGAGCTGGAGCCTGGCGTCCGCACTCTCGTCGTCGCCGACCGCGACGTTGGCGAACCGGATCATCACCGGGTAGTCCTCGGTCTCACCGCCCACCAGGAAGCCGCCGGGCGCGCTCACCGAGCCGTTCCACGGGAAGTCCTGAGGCACCGGCGCGCGGCTGATGGAGATTCGCATCCACCCCTTGCCGCTGCGGTTGCCGATCCGGAAGAGCGGTGAGACTTGGTTCTGGCAGCCGGGCAGGAGCACCACCACCTGGTTCTGAACCGCCCATTCGTACACGCACTGAGGCCCGCCTGGCGTGTCGCAGATGAAGCTGTCGTTCCAGTCGCCGTCCTCGTTCATGTCGATCATGATGTTGAGGAAGCCGTCGACCGGGGACGTGCCGCAGTTGGTGGTCTGGTAGGAGATGGTGGTCGGCTCGCAGGTCTTGAACAACACCGTCGTCGGGCTGAGCAGTCCCGCGTCACCATCGCCGTAGGCCTCGTCCTGCCCCCACGTCATGCCGAACCAGTCCACCACGTCCACCGGCAACAGCGGATTGCACATCGAGAGCAGGCCACCCGTGTCGTTCATCTTGCCGTCGGGCTCGGAGTCCACGCCCAGCGAGGCGGCGTTTTCGCACCCCAGCCAGAAGCCCTGGTCCGCTGCGGCCGAGAGGTGGCGCACATAGCCGGTGGGTCCGGGAATGGGGCCGAGCTGCGGGCAGGGTCCGTCCGGAGTTCCCGGGGCGCTCGGTGCGCTGCAGGTGGGGAAGTGGCCGATCACGCCGGGATACGCCGTGGCGTTCTCGGGCGCATCGCCCCAGTCCTCGTAGCTGAGGCATTGCTCCGAGGGCAGGATGGTGATGATGAAGTCCTCGGTCTCGCCGTTCTGCATCGCCTGGCCGAGGAGGGTCTCCGATCCGGCCCATGGGTAGTCGTCATTGGCCACGTTGTCGCTCAGGCTGATGCGCATCCAGCCCGGCCCGGGAATCGGCCCCACGCGGAAGGTCGGCACGAAGATCGAGTTGCATCCCGGCTGGAGCGTGACCTGGAAGTTCTTCACCGCCCACTCGAACGCGCACCCCGCGCCGCACATCATGTTGTCGTTCCAGTCGCCGTCGTGGTTCCAGTCCGCCAGGATGTTGAGGACCGCGTTGTGCGGGACCGCGTCGCAGTTGTAGGCGCGGATGGTCCAGCCCACGTTGCCGGGACCGCATGCCTTGAATGTCGGCGGTGAAGAGAGACAGGCGTCATCGGTGTTGTAGTCCTCGTCCTGGCCCCACGACATCACGCCGTAGGACGCCACGCAGTCGACGCTGTTGCCGGCGCAGGAGCTGATCCCACCACCCGTGTCGTTGACCTTGCCGTCCGGCTCGCCGTCGATCCCGAAGGGCTGCACCATGCCCGCGGTGCATCCCAGCCAGATCCTGCTTCCCGCTGGCTGCACGTGCCGCACGTGGCCGGTTGCGGCTCCCGGCAGCGTGCTGATCGGCGGGCAGGCGAACGTCCGGTTCCCCGGCGCACCGCCCGCACGGCAAGTGGGGAAGTGGCCGACGACGCCGCCGGGATAGGCCAGCACGTCCTCCGGTGCATCGCCGAAGTCCTGAGGTGCGGGCGCCTTCACGCAGTCATCCGGCCCGTCGACGTCGGTGGCGAGCGCAAGAGTTGAACAGAGTGCGAGTGCCAGGGCGATGACACTGGCGTTGCGAATCCAGGTTCTCATCGACGACCTCCTGATCCTCCGAAAGCCGCCTCGGCGCGGCCGGCCGGGCCGCCGCCAGACCGGGAGATGGCGGCCGCCCACTTCGGTGAACGGGATCGATCGAGGAAACGCACAGGCCGGGGGCTCGAACTTGCCCCGGCGCAAGTGAGTTGCCGCAAATACCCTGTGCTAGGGTGGATCAGCGTGCGCGTAAGGGGGCCTCGAAGATGCTGACATCGAGCGGCTTGAGCCAGCTCACCCGGAGCTTCGCCGGCGATGTCATCCGTCCCGGCGACCCCGGCTACGAGGCGGCGCGGGTCATCTGGAACGGCATGATCGACCGCCATCCGGCGCTCATCGTCCGGCCCACGTCCACGGCCGATGTCGTGACCGCCGTGAAGTTCGCGCGCGAGCAGGAGCTCCTCGTCGCCGTGCGAAGCGGCGGACACAGCATTCCAGGACTGTCGACGTGCGACGACGGCATCGTGATCGATCTGTCGCGAATGCGCGGCGCGGAAGTCGATCCAGCGCGGCGCATCGCTCGCGTGAACGGCGGAGCACTGCTCGGCGAGCTGGACGAAGCCGCACAGAAGATCGGATTGGTGTGCCCGGTCGGGGTCGTTTCGCACACTGGCGTCGCCGGCCTGACGCTCGGCGGTGGAATGGGCCGCTTACAACGAAAGTACGGCTTGACGGTGGACAGCCTGCACTCGGTCGACCTGGTGACCGCGGACGGACGCCAGGTGCGGGCCAGCGCCGATGAAAACGCTGAGCTGTTCTGGGGAGTCCGTGGTGCGGGTGCCAATTTCGGGATCGCGACGTCGTTCGAGTTCCGACTCCATCCACTCGAGGGGAAGATCACTCACGGCGTGGTGATATACCCCGCCCGGCGAGCGCGCGAGCTCGCAGCCCGGTTCCGCGAGATCGTCGACTCGGGGCCCGACGATCTGTTTGCCTCGTTCGGATTTGAGCTCGCGTCCACCGCGGAGCCTGCCGAAGTGGCCGGCAAGCCTATCGCGTTCGTATCCGTGCACCACGTCGGCTCGCCCGAGTCGGCCGAGCGCGATATCGCCGCGCTGCACGCGCTCGGACCTGCCGTCATCGACACGATTCGGGTGAAGCCCTATCTCACGGCACAACGGATGAACGACGAGACGATGAGATGGGGATACCGGTTCTACATGAAGAGTGCCTTCATCAACTCGCTTCCCGACGAGCTCATCGACCGCTGTGTCGAGCACATGCCTCGGGTTCCCAGCGGCGTCAATGGCGGGTACACGGTGTGGGCCTGCGGGCGTGCCATCGCTCGCGTTCCCGAAGAGGCGACGGCATTCTCCGGGCGCCAGGCCGCTTTCTGGATGGGCTCTGAGATCCTGTGGAAGGACGAGGCACGCGACGACGAGTGCCGGACATGGGGGCGAGTCGCGATGGCAGAATCGAAGCCCTACGAGTCGGAGGGCCGGTACGTCAACGACGTGGCGGAGGTCGGGGACGACGTCACGCGTTCGGTCTACGGCGACGCGAAGTACCAGCGACTCGTGGCGCTCAAGCGCGCGTGGGATCCCGGGAACTTCTTTCGCCTGAACCAGAACGTGCGGCCGTAGAGGAAGACGCGTTCCCCCCACCTATCCGCCCCGGGGCGGATGAGTTGCCGGAAATACCCTGTGCTACGGTGGAAGTGCTGCCGATCGACGCAGGGAGGCCACATGAAGCTGCTCATCCTGGGAGGGACGCTCTACCTCGGGCGCCACATCGTCGAGGCCGCCCTCGCCCGCGACCACGAAGTCACGCTCTTCAATCGTGGCCGCACGAATCCCCATCTGTTCCCCAAGGTCGAGCGGCTGGTCGGTGATCGCGACGGAGACCTGAAGGCGCTCGAACGCCGGAAGTGGGACGCGGTGATCGACCCCTCCGGCTATCTGCCCCGCGTGGTGCGCGCCGGCTGCGAGCTGCTCAGGGACGCGGTCCAGCACTACACGTTCATCTCCAGCATCAACGCCTACGCCGACGCCACGAAGCCTGGCCTCACGGAGGACGACGAAGAAGCCGAGCTACCCGAGGGTGCGCCCGAGGAAGTGAACGGCGAGACCTACGGTCCCTACAAGGTGCTGAGCGAGCGCGAGGTCCGGTCAGCGTTCCACAATCGCTCGGCCATCGTGCGCCCCGGACTGATCTACGGTCCGCACGACGCGACCGATCGCTCCGGCTACTGGCCGCTGCGCATCGCCGAAGGCGGAGACGTACTGGCCCCGGGGCCAGCGGATCGCCCCGTGCAGCTGATCGACGTGCGCGATCTGGCCGAGTGGCTGGTGCAGCTCGCCGATCGCGGCACGAGCGGCGTGTTCAACGCGACCGGGCCGGAAACGCCATTGACGATGGGCGCCTATCTCGACACCTGTCGAGAAGTGGCCAACACTCACGTGCACTTCGTTTGGATTGACGAGGCATTCCTGCTCGAGCAGAAGGTCGGCCCGTTCAGCGAGCTGCCGCTGTGGGTGCCGGTGCAGTTCCACGCCTTCGAGACCGTGAACGTGTCGCGCGCGATCGCCGCCGGGCTCAAGTACCGGCGGCTGAAGGACACGATCCAGGACACGCTGGCTTGGGCACGAGCCGAGGGGCAAAGGACCGTGGATCCGAAGAAGCTCGGCGTGAAGATCCCGCCAGCCCTACCTCGCAAGCGCGAGGCGGAAGTGCTGGCGGCCTGGAGACAACGGGCCGTCGTGTAGGTCAGCCATCCCGTAGCGATTCCCCGAGGGTGCTAAACAATCTCTTGACCCCGGCGGCGGACGAAGCCTAGCCTCGGCCTGTCTCGGACTGTTGACCGTGGCTGAGGGTCCTATGGCCGATTGCCATGACCGGGCGATAGGCTGTTTTTCGACCTTTCTGTGGCGCCTAGTGGACGCCGCGGGAAGGTCGTGTCGTTTCTCGGCGTTGGGTCTACCGGGGGCCAACACCGAAATCGCGGAGAGCAGAAGATGAAGTGTTGGCGGTGGATTCTCGTTGCGCTGGTCGTTCTCACCCTCGGGCACGTCTTGATTCCGACGACCAGC
>DASTBI010000157.1 GCA_035712145.1 Candidatus Eisenbacteria bacterium
GCACGGCGCCTGGGTCGCGTTTGCGAGCCGAGGGAACCCCGGATGGCCGAAGTACGAGCTGCAGCGCAGGGCGACCATGCGGTTCGACAAGACCTCGGAAGTCGTGAACGATCCCCGATCCACCGAACGGGCACTGTGGGAGGGGGTGCGCTAGCCTCGCACCGATGGAGATCGGAGGACGCTCGAGCGCGCGCAATCTGGTGATCTTCACCGCAGCACGTAGAGCACCCAGGGGGCGATCGTCGTCTCGCTCACCCAAGAGTACGGCTCGGTCGATTTGCCCAACGGTCGATGGACCTGAATGGGCACGACTTCCGCGCGCCGGTAGACCTCCAGCCAGTCCTCGTGGGTCCACAAGATGTCCTCGACCGGACGGCGATCCGGAACGTCGAGCATGACGATGCGCACCCTCTCGCCGCTTCGAGCGGTCCGGTTCTCGGGGAAATCCTTGGTGGAGAACGATGTCCACTCGTGCAGATAGATCTCGGGTGCGGAGACGAGATTGACGATTCGGCCATCCGGCTTCAGCAGACGTCTGAGAGACCGAATCAAAGCGACCTTCTTCTCCATGGTGGGGACGTTGTCGAACGTGAAGGCGGACAACACGACGTCGTATGCCGCGGCGTCGAGGCTGCCAAAGTCGCCGCCCGGTACCAGCCGGTAGTCTCCCTGCGGATCGCGTGCGCGGGCCCGCTCGAGCATGTGCGCGGCGATGTCCACACCGACGACCTCGAAGCCCAAACCACGCAGGAAACGAGTGGAACGACCCGTGCCGCAGCCGAAGTCGAGTGCCCGGGTTCCCCGAACCTCGGCACGCAGGATCGCGGGCAGGTCCCGGAAGGCCAGGTAATAGGTGCCGGGATACTCCAGCGTCGCGTAGGAGTCGGCACGTCGGGGGTCCTCATAGACATTGGAAAAATCCTCGTTCATGAGAATCCACCGAGGAGGACCGCAGTGGGCGCCTGACCGAGCCGTCCAAAGCGAGGGAGGCGGGCGAAACCACGATGCCGGCGGCTGCACTGCCGCCGGCATCGTGTAGTCGAATGGGTCAATTGATCGTGATCGTCGTCTGCTGATCCACCCGCTGGCCGCCTTGGTCGCGCAGCGTCAGCGTGAACGTGAACGTTCCTCTCGCCGTGGGTGTGCCCTCGATCCGGTTGCCGTTCGAAGCGCTCACCAGTCGCAAGCCAGGCGGCAGTTGCCCCCCTGTGATCGACCAGGAGTAGGGCGTTTGCCCGCCGCTCCCGAATAGGTTCTGGAAGTAGGACTGCCCCAGGGTCCCCGACTTCGCCGTCGCACCCGGCATCGTGATCATCAGCGTCACCGGGCCGCGGATCGTGATGCTGAACGCCCGCGTGGCGGAGCCGCTCTGGTCCCGCACCCGCACGGTGAAGTTGCTCGTCTGCTCGCGCGTGGGCCTGCCGTGGATGAGCGTTGACTGGACCCCGAAAGACTCGTCCATGACGAGCCCGTCGGGCAGGGACCCAGCGACGATGTCGAAGAGGTCAGGGCTTCCGAAGCCGCCGGTGGTATTGATGAATTGGGAGTACTCAGCTCCCACATTGCCATCGGCGAGTGTCGACTCGATGAACGAGAGAGGTTGAGTTGCGAAGGCGGCGGTCGCAGTTGTGTTGGCGTTGAGCGTGAAGGTGCAGCTTTGATTCGTGCTTCCCGCACAAGGTCCGGCGGTCCATCCCGTGAATTCACCCGCGGAGGGGGAGGCGAACAAGGTGATGCTCGTGCCTGAGGGGAAACTGGCCGAGCATGTCGACCCGCAACTGATTCCGGCGGGAGTACTGGTGACAGTCCCGTTTCCCGAGCCGCTCAGTGACTTGTTCACTGAGACCGTGAAGTTGGTGCCGCCACCTCCCGAAGAATTGAAGGTCGCAGTGACGGTGGTGTTGCTCGTGAGCTTGATTGTGGCCGTCCCTGTTCCCGAAGTCCCGCCACCGCTCCAACCGGCGAAAACCGAGCCGGCCGCAGGCGTCGCCGTGAGGGTGACGGTCGCTCCAGAAGAGAACGACTTCGAGCAGGTCGACCCGCAGTTGATGCCGGACGGCGAACTCGTCACCGTGCCCGAGCCGGTCCCCGCCTTCCGGACCTGGAGTGTCACGCCGCCCCAGCTTGGGCTGGCGGCGTCATGACGTATCTGCGATTCCGTCGGCTGCGTCGGTGTGGATTGACGCCCGCACGCAGCGAGGAACACGAGCAGCGTGAAACAAGCCGAGATTCCGTGTTTCATCCAGGCTTTCATCGCGAACCTCACGATCTGGCCCTTGACGGTGCTGATAGCGGAGCGCACGCAAGGCGATGATGCGCGAGCCAGTTCACGACAACCCGCCCGGAAGGGCGCCACCTGGTTCCCTGCGACGAGGCGCCCCAGCTGTCGATGCGTGCACGTCCTGCCACGAAGGAAGCACAGGCCAGCAGGAACTTCGGTCCCGGCGTTGGCCTTCCAATCCAGCCGACCTCCGTTCCGTCCATCTCTTCGATCGTCTGGAGGGGGAAGTCTACGACCTTTGTCGAAGCGGCGAGAGCAAAGTCTTGCTTCGGGTGCCTCGGCCTCACAACTCTCGATCCGCCGTTCATGGAGTTCTCCTGTGCGATTGCGCGTCGGCCAGGATTGCAGCGCGCGCCCTGGTGAGTGGCTTGACTTTCGAGCATGGAAAGCACAGAAAGGGCTGTACTGGAGGTTTCCGTCCCGGAGGGGCCGCCGATGTCCAGGGGGAACAGTCTGGTCCGATCGCTGGTCCTGACGCTGGTCGTGCTGGTCGTATGGATGTCGGGTGCGCCCGTGCGGGCCGTCGCCCAGTTGCCGGTGGATTCGACGCGCGTCGACGCTCTCGAACCGCTCCCCGTCGTCGTCTGGAATCGCGAGATCACTCGGTTCCGCACTCCGCTCGAGAACCTCTCCCTGCCGGCACGCGTCCGGATCGCCACGGAGCGCATCGAGAGCACCCCGCGACTTCCGGAGTATCGCCTGGAGCAGCGCCCACTCGAGCTCGGCGGCCAGCGGGGCGTCGCCGTCCTGGCCGACGGGCGAATGCTGTTCGCGCTCTACGAGAAGGACCTCGACGCCGGGAGCGGCGAGACCCTGGACTCGGCGGGCCGGCAGGCCGTGGTCAACCTCCGCGCCTGGCTCGCCGCCCGCGACCAGCAGCTTCGATGGCCGGACTTCCTCCGCGGCGTGGCGTGGTCGATCGCAGCCACCGTCGCCGCGGCCGCGCTCCTCCTGCTCCTTGTACGCCTATCGCGGCGCTTGCGGGAGCGCATCGAGAGCCCGTCGCGCCAGCCGCAGCGCGCGATCCGCGTCGGCAAGGCCGATGTGCGCCCCTACATCCACACTGTGGAGGCCGGCCTTGTGCGCTCGCTGGCCTGGGCGCTGATCGCGAGCATCCTCTACCTCTGGCTCACGTTCGTCCTCTCGCAGTTCCCCTATACCCGGCCGTGGGGACTGCATCTCGGCGCCTACATCCTGAGCGCGCTCCAACGGCTGGGGCAGGGGTTCATCCGTTCCATCCCCAACCTCTTCTTCGTTGGCGTGATCTTCTTCGCGACGCGGCTCCTGGCACGCGTCATCAGCGCCTTCTTCCGCGGCGCGCGGTCCCAGGGGATGGAGGCCGAGATCGCCCGCGCCACCGAGCGCCTCGTGCTCGTGCTGCTCTGGGTATTCGCGCTCGTCATCGCCTATCCCTATCTGCCGGGCTCGGGGACCGCGGCGTTTCAGGGCGTGAGCGTGTTCGTCGGGATCATGGTGTCCCTGGGCGCGACCGGGATCGTGAGCCAGCTCCTGGGAGGACTCGTCGTCGTCTACAGCCGGGCGTTCGCCGTGGGTGACTACGTCAAGATCGGCGAGCACGAAGGCACGGTCACGGACATCGGCGGGCTGGCGGCCAAAGTGCTGACATTGCGAAGAGAGGAGGTCACGATCCCCCACTCGGTGCTGGTCGGAGGCGCCTCGGTCAACTACTCGCGCCAGGCCCGGAAGGAGGGCGCGGTGGTCCGCACGTTCGTGGCCGTCGGCTACGACGTGCCCTGGCGCCAGGTCGAGGC